>NZ_FMYP01000031.1 GCF_900096565.1 Williamwhitmania taraxaci | reverse complement strand
GCCGGCCAAGTGGATAATGCGGGGACGACAGCGCATCCTAAAGCTCTTTTCGGCCAAGAAATACCACCTGCTGCTGGAGTGAAGCGGCCACGCTGCTGTGCCCAATGGGAAAGGTATGCCCGCGCCTCAATAGCTAGTAATTGAATACCTGACACTTACGGTTCGTTACGGTTTTTATTGTTGCAGGCTTCCAAAAAAGGAAGTTGCAAACCATAGGGGGAGCGAAAAACGGAAGAAGTGACGCAAAGAAGGGCTATGTCGAACCAAAAAAATGGCAAAATATCCACCAAGCAAACCTAAATACGCTAAGATTTAAAACCTAGCAATCGACCTGCGGATTTAAGGCATTAAAACAAGAAGATGCAGAAAGAGTTCACCGAAACGGAACGTATCGTTTTAGGAAAAGGAACCGTCCGATTTTAAAAAGGGGCGTATCGTTTGGACAAAAGGAACCGTCCGATTGTGAAAAAGGAACCGTCCGATTTAAAAACGGGGCGTTCCGTTTGTAAAACGCTAACGGGGTGACTCTTACATTATAGAGTCACCCCGTCGATATTTCCGTTACAGGTTACTGAATGTCGTTAGCCGCTCTTCACCCGGTTCCCCGTTGTCTACTTTATAAAGAAATCGAGCATGAGCCGATCCTCAATGTAGGCCTGAAGGCGATCGCCCGCCTGCACGGGACCAACGCCGGCGGGGGTTCCGGTAAAGAGTAGATCGCCCATTTTTAGCGATAGGAATATGGATACATGGGCAATGAGCTTATCCACGCTGAAGATCATGTCGGAGGAGCACCCGCTTTGAACCACAATTCCGTTCTTCTCGAGCCGGAAATGGATGGCGTTAGGATCGGGAAGCTGATCGAGGGGAACAAACTCCATACTTACCGGGGCGCTGTAATCGAAAGATTTGGCGCACTCCCAGGGCAACCCCTTGGCCTTGCACTCGCGCTGAAGATCGCGGGCTGTGAAGTCGATACCAATTCCCACCTCGCTGGTGTAGCGCGAAGCAAATCGCTCGGCAATGTGCTTTCCCAGCCGGTTGATCTTATACACCAACTCCACCTCAAAGTGTATCTCCTTGGAGAAATCGGGAATGTAAAACGGCTGGTTGTGCCGAAGTTGTGCCGTGTCGGGTTTCAGAAAAAATACGGGCGACTCCGGAACTTGGTTCTCCAGCTCCTTGGCATGCTCGGCATAGTTGCGTCCAATACAAATAATCTTCATGTCGTTAGAATTATTGCAGACAACGAGGAGATCTTAACAAACAGGCATTAGGCCTTCGTGTTCATCGACCGAAGACGAATACCGGTAAGCACTTTCTTGGTGTAGAGCGGGAAATCGCCGTTCATCATCCAAGCGTAGTAGCCAGGCTCCTCTTTGAGAACCTCCACTACCGCGCGGCCCTTGTGCTTGCCAAAGTTGAATAGCTCAACCCCATTTTCGTCGAATATGATTCGGCCCGCAAAATCGGCATTGTTGCTGCGCGAGGAGAACTCGGCCAAGAAATCAACGTCGTTCTTCAGTTCGGGATAACGGTCGAGCTGCGATTTGAGCACCTCGTAGGTAGCAATGGTATCGGCCTCGGCACCATGCGCCCCTTCAAGATCCTTTTGGCAGTAGAATTTATATGCCGCAACAAGGGTTCGTTGCTCCAGCTTGTGGAAAATATTTTGAACGTCGATAAACTTACGGTTCTTAAAGTCCACATCGACACCAGCGCGTAGAAACTCCTCAGCCAGTAAGGGAAAATCGAACTTATTGGAGTTGAAGCCAGCAAAGTCGCACCCTTCAATCATCACCCCCAGCGATTTGGCAATATCCTTAAAGGTAGGTTCGTTCTTCACATCCTCGTCGGTGATATGGTGAATGGCGGTAGCCTCTGCCGGAATTGGAATCGTTGGATTCACGCGTCGGGTCTTTACCTCCTCGCGTCCATCGGGGTATACCTTCACAATACCAATCTCCACAATCCTATCCTTCGAAACGTCAATACCCGTAGTTTCTAAATCCATAAAAACCAGCGGATTCTTAATGTTAATTTTCAAAACGCTATTCCTTTAAACAATTAAACAATCAGTATCTAAACCATGTGCCGTATGCCTACGCGCAAACGTTGTTCAACGCCGAAGACAAAACCAGCTGAACACAAACCCCATACAAAACAAAAGCCCGGCACAGATGGCCGGGCTAAGGTAGTAAAAAGTATGGTTAGCCGTTTATCATCATCGGCATAAGCAACATGAGGGTATCCTCGTCGTCGATCTCCTTCTCGGTAGGCAGAATAAGGCCTGCACGCGATGGATCGGAGAGCTGAAGAACCACATCCGAAGAGGAGAGGTTCGAAAGAATTTCGATAAGGAAGGTGGACTTGAACCCGATTTGCATGTTATCACCTTCGTAAATGCAGTTGAGCCTTTCGTAAGCCGAGATGGAGAAGTCGAGATCCTGAGCCGAAATGGTAAGCTGGTTGCCAACCAACTCGAGCTTAACCAAGTTGCTTGCTTGGTTGGAGAATACCGCAACCCGCTTAAGTGCGTTGTAAAGTTCAATACGATCGATGGTAAGCCTATTGGGGTTGTTGGCAGGAATAACCGAAGCGTAACTTGGGTAGGTTCCTTCCACCAAACGGCAGATCATCCTATAGTTGGTAAGGGTAAAGAATGCGTTTTTATCGTCGAACTCCACCATTACATTGTTTGAATCCTTTGCCAAGATTGCCTTTAGAAGGGCAGCAGGTTTTTTGGGAAGGATAAACGAAGCAGCACCATCGGACTTAACATCCATGCGCTTGTAGCGAACCAGCTTGTGAGCATCGGTGGCAACGAAGGTAACATCGCTTTCGGTGAGCTCGATAAAAATTCCGTTCATAACGGCACGCAACTCATCGTCGGCTGTAGCAAAGAGGGTCTTGCTGATACCGCTGAAAAGGGTTTCGGTGCTGGTTTGAAGAACCGATTTCTTATCCTCCCTTACGGTAGGTATTGCGGGAAAATCTTCGCCATCCTGACCAGGAAGGGTAAACTTACCTGTTTCGGAGTTGATAACTATTGCCTTAGTATCGGTGTTCACGTCGAAAGTAAGCGGCTGGTCCGAAAACTCCTTAAGGGTATCGGTAAGCAGCTTAGCCGGGACGGCAACAACACCCTCCTCGGAAACATTCTCGAGGTTAATACTGGTAACTAATGTTGTCTCCAAGTCGGAGGCAGTAATGGTAAGCCCATTGCCCGAAAGTTGGAAGAGGAAATGGTCGAGAATTGGTAAGGTATTTTTATTGCTGATTACCCTACTCACGGTTTGCAAATGGCTGAGCAGCTCGGTGCTAGATACAACAAATTTCATCCCTCGGCGTATTTAAGTTTTGATTAATTATTCCTGATTTTGAACCTCAATATTACAAATAATTCTGATGCTTTGCAAGCATTCAACATTACTCGAAGAAGTAGCTTATACTCTTGATTGTCAAATCTACATCAACCCAGTAGGCTGTATATAAATTCGTTCCGTTCATCAATATAAAAAGATAATCGTAATCGAAGCGCGCCTTTTTTCCCGTAGCATCAAGGTTCGTTCGCGAAGGCATGGGAATGAAATCGAGCGAAGTTGTGCCCTTGGAGCTGGTAATTGAAATCGAGTATAAGGGCGATTTTTCTTGAATACTTTTTTCGACAACAGCAATGGTGCTCATGCGGGTGAGGTAGTTCAGATAGCGTGAAACCGCCCGAAGGTTTACCCGCTTGTTCACGTCCACTCCCCTACCATCTACCACCTGAAATCCAGCACCATTCCGACGAATGGTAAAGGAACTATCGGGCTGAAAAAGGTTTTTAAACACCACCTCGGTTATCTCCGATTCCGACGCTGTAACCAAGCGACTATTTACCCAGAACGATGGGTTAACGCTTACCATCTCCACCAACCGAGCCCCTTGCTTTGCAGTTCGTACAACAGCACCGGAGGAGTTCCCTTCGGATAAGGCTACCGTTCCTAATCCAAGAGTATCGGTATAAACCAGCCGAATATTTCGCAGCCATTCGCCTTCACTTCCAAACCGAATCCTTAGCGCATTGCTTGCAAGGAGTTGACTTTGAATTACGGAATCAACCATCTTAGGGATTGGTGCATAAACGTCGATCGATTGAAATGCGGACAAGAAACCGGAAACCAGCGCATGGTTAGCCACCCTTCCATTGACCGACCACCCTTGAGCCGTACGACTCAGCAGAAGCGAATCGTGTCCACTGCCAATAAATATCCTATCGACACTAGCCGTATCGGATATGCTATAAGATTCGGGCATCAGATTACCACCGAGGAATAGCGTGCGCGCCGTTTGAACCAGCGTGGGAGCCATCAGAACAAGTAGCCCAACCACCACAACGCCAACCAGCAACAGCCTTCTGTTACGACTATTTTGTTTGAGGAGTGCCATACTTCCGTTTCCTTAGGTAGAAAAATAGGATACCAAATAAAATCACAACAACAGAGGGCACCACAACATTTATGATCTGCCAAGTAACCCTACTGGAGAGAACCTTATTTCGATCGAGCAACCGCAGCTGCAGATTCCTATTGCGCAGCGAAATAAGATCACGACTATCGGTGAGATAGCTAACCAAGTTCAATACAAAATCCTTGTTGCCATACGTTTGGCTAGTATACTTATCGAGCCCCAAAGGCATAACCGAGATTCCATCGGGCCGCACCTTAATATCGTTCCGGATAATATCGGCATCGGCTATCACCGCTACCTTTGTTTCGGGGCTATTGTTAATAAGCGTTACCGAGGCATTGGGCGTATATTCGCTAATCATCCTATTGCGAAAAACCGAACGAAAACGCCCCTCAAGCAAAACTGCAACCGGCAAATGCTGCTGATTGAATTCATATTTCAGCGGACTATTGCGGATCTGACCCAAACTCACCATTAGGGGAGCATTCATGACCCGTGAATAGGGCGAGGAAGCAAGGAGTGTTTTTTTTGCGATACCCGAAACAGACGAAAGCGTATCGATGACACTACAGAACTGAGTCTTCACCAGATTTAAGTTACGGCTTATGGGGCTTTCATCGGAAGGATTTAAAAGTGGGTAATAGTACCAAGGAGCCGGAACAAAATTGGGCCGCTCCCCAGCCAGAGCAACATTTACCGGAATGGAAGAGCACTGCATGTCCTGCAGCAATACCGCGTTAAGCCTCACCCCATAGGTAAAGAGCATATCCTCGAGGTTTATATTGTTTGGCATGGCCACCGTCATGCTACCGTGTGCCAAGCTATCCTCGCTTACCACAACAGGGTCGATAAAGAAAGCCACCCGGCCTCCCTGCATGATAAACTGATCGAGAGCAAACTTATCGACCTCCGACCAGGGGCTCTTTCCTCCCGCTACAATAGCCAACTTATATCCCTTTAGTGCCGAGAAATTTCCTCCGAGCGTTATGCGCCCCACGTTGTAGTAGGCCGATAACTCCTGAGTGATAGCAGCCACTTGGGGCGCCTCCCATTCACCGTGCCCCTCAATAAAAGCAATGGCAGGTATGGTATCGAGGCTAAGCTTATCAATTGTGTTTATCAGATTGTACTCCACATTCTGAATGGATCGGTTCAGATTCTCCTCTCCACTAATTCCGGGCACGTTGGTCAAGAAATTAATTGGAAGCTGCCGACCGCGGTAGTTAACAACAGCCCCAGGGAATACAATTTTCTCGGACGAACCACCCTCAACATCCTTATCATGAATATTGATTGGCTTAACTCCCTTATCGAAAATGGCCTTGTACTCCTCATTACGTTCCTTCGGATCGGTAGATTCGGATGGGTTTACAAACCGAAATTTAAAGTTACTACCCCCATACACCTCAAACTCATCGAGCATCTCCTTTACTCCACTTTTGAGTTTCTTAAAGCCGATGGGCATCTCGCCATCGAGGTATACAGTAATGTTCACGTAATCGGTAAGTCCACGAAGCACCTCCTTCGACTGAGGGCTAATGCTATAACGTTTATCGGAGGTTAAATCGATTCGAAAGAAGAAAAAGGAAGCAATCATGTTTGCCACGACAACAGCCCCAATAAAAAGGAGCATTTTAGTGGATTTGCTTTTGCCAAAACACCTCTTTAAAGCTAAGTTGAACGTATTCATAACCTATTTCCTCCGTTGAAGTATGAGCTTACTGGCAAAAAGAAAGATTGCCGAGACGCTCAAGAAGTAAATCACATCGCGAGAATCGATAACCCCACGGCTCATGCTCTTGTAGTGATCGTTGATTCCTAGCCATACAACGGTAGACTCAATGCCCCGAAGTGCCTGTATCGTTCCAATAAACTCAAACCCTAAGTATAGGGTAAAGGAGAGCAACATTGAAAGAATAAAGGAAACAATTTGGTTGGTGGAGAGCGTGGAGGTAAAAATTCCAATAGCCACATAGGCCGATGCTAAGAAGAAAAGGCCAAGAAACGATCCCCATGTTCCTCCAAGGTCAATGTTTCCAACCGGATTACCCAGTGAATACACAGAAAAGAAGAAGATAAGCGTTGGCACTATTGCGCAGAAGACCAAGAACACGGAGGCCAAAAATTTTCCCATCACCAACTCCATTTCGGTGATTGGTTTGGTAAGAAGGAGTTCCAACGTTCCAGCCTTATGCTCCTCCGAGAAGGTTCGCATGGTAATGGCCGGAACCAGAAACAAAAACACCCAAGGTGCTAGCATGAATAACGTATCCATGGAGGAGTATCCTGCATCAAGCACATTCATCTCTCCAGGAAAAACCCACATAAACAAACCATTGGCCACTAGGAATACTAGGATGGCAATGTAGCCTGTGAGCGACGAAAAGAAAAGCCTTACCTCTTTAGCAAATATCTGAAACATAGGTTTGTATTTTCACAAAAAAAATTATTTACAGAATAATATCATCAATGCGAACAGAAATAGAAAGCACTATAAAAATAACCACGCTGAGCTAACTATAACGAAAAAGAGTAGGATATCTTGTGAAAGAATACAACTCTTCTCCCAGTATGTTAAGCCAGTTCGATTTACTGTCCAATATCTGAGGTATTCGGTTCCCCAACAATCAGTTCAACCTCCCTAGCATCGGGAAAAAAGTTGGTGACCTCCTCAATAGGAATTATTTTCACCCCTTTAAAGTAAAAGTTGATAATAGCGATATAATCCATGCCGCGGTTTGCCATTTCCATGGCCCCTATTTGACACATCCCCACACCATGTCCGTATCCTTTACCTTTGAGAACAACTTCGCCATCAACTTTTGTCACGCTAAAGAACGCCGAGCGAAGGCCTAAATCGGTCCTGATTCGAGCAAATGCAATAGAATCTCTACCTATTTTGTAATAGGTCTTTCGGCTCTCTTGAAGAAATGAGAGGCCTTCACCAGTAAGCGAACTCGACGAAAAACCCTTGGACGAAAGATAGCTGGTAAAAACATTTACCGGCATACGCTTCTCCCACGTTGCATTCCGTTTACCCACGCAGAATGGATCAGCAACCCTAGTAAGGTAGTATTTTGCTTTAGGCCAAACCTGTTCGGAGTTAGCCGTTTCGCCACCACAAGTGGAATGAAAAGCCGCAATGATGAGTTTTCCTGTAGAATCGGCCACTACCTGACGGTGAGTTGCAAGGGCAGCCTTAAAAATCTCAGGGTTACGTGTCGAACGCCCCTTAAATGCCTGGCAATGCACATCGTCGCAAAGGCTGAATCCCTCTGGAGCATGTTTGTCGGTGTGGCCGAGTGCATAGGTGCGTGCAAGCAATACCTGTGCCTTATAAAATTCAGGTTTAGCCGAATTGCCAGCCTCCGCCTCAACTACCCCTGCAATGTATTTCTCCAACTCAACATGGTTTACCAACAACAACTTACCATTTTGGGGCGTGAGAATGGCGTTATCGTCGTACCAACGAGCCGCAAGTTTAGGATTGGTCGGCATTGTCTTAAACGATCCCGACGAGGTATTACTATACAAAACTACAGAGTTGAATGACCCAATGTGTTTGCTTGCTGTTCTTACCCGAACCTTACCTTCGGATATAGAAAAGAAAAGCATTTCTCCGCTGGTAATGGATACTGAGCGAGAACTATCGAGCATTAAGTGGTATTCACCTTCGGTAACAATGGCCACTGAAGATAATGGTTGCGTGTAGAAAAGGGCTATTCGGAGCGAATCGGTATTAGCAGATAGGTTACAAGATACTACGAGAAACGCAAGGACTAGGAAATTCTTCATTAAGCTTTCAGTTGTTTTAATTCGGTAACCATCTGCTCCCCTACCCGATAAGCCACACCTGGCTCGCCAAGCATTGTGCGGAGAAGTTGATATTCGTGGAGCATTGCGCTTCGGGCTGGGCTATCGTAAAGCAATTCGTTAAGTTCCTGGGCAATCTTGTCGATTGTAAAGTCGTGCTGAATAAGCTCCTTAACAACCGGCTTATCCATAATCAGGTTTACCAAAGAGATATAGCGAACCTTAATAAATCGTTTTGCAATGTAATAGGAAATAGGGGAAGCTTGGTAGCAAACCACTTGCGGAGTGCCAATAAGAGCAGCCTCCAAGGTTGCCGTTCCCGAAACCACCGCCGCAGCCTTGGCAAAGGCAAGCAACTCGTATGTCTTTCCAAAAATAATTTTCACGGGTAACGCACCAACCGTTTCATTATAATCGCTAATCGTGAGCGAAGGCGCACCAGCCACAACAACTTGGAAATCGGGGAACCGTTCGGCTAACTTTGCCATGGTAGGAAGACACTTAGCTATCTCTTGCCTTCGGCTACCGCTCAAAAGGGTGAGGATGGGCCGTTCATCAAGTCCATGTTCTGCCTTAAACTCTTCGAGGGTTGGTAGAGCATCAATCTTTTTCGCCACACTATCAATAAGCGGATTACCGGTATAGTAGGCATCAATCTGAAAACGCTTAAAATAGTCTATTTCGAAAGGGAAAATCACAAAGAGTTTATCCACGTTACGCTGGATTCGCTTGACACGTCCCTCCTTCCACGCCCACACCTTGGGAGCAATGTAGTAGAAAACCTTAAATCCTTTATTGTGAGCGAACTCAGCAATTCGGAAATTAAACCCGGGGTAATCAATAAGAATAACCACATCGGGATTCCATTGAGCAACATCCTTTTTGCAAAAGCGAATATTTCCGAGCACCTTAAAGATATTCAGCAGCACTTCAATAAAACCCATGAACGCCAATTCTCGGTAGTGCCTAACGGGTATTCCAGCCTCTTCAGCCATTAAATCGCCGCCCCAGAAACGAAATTCGGCATTGGGATCTTGTTGCCTTATACCCCGAATTAGCATAGAGCCATGTAGGTCGCCCGATGCTTCCCCGGCAATGAGATAGTAGCGCATACTGAGTTAGTTTTCTAGTAAATTATTTGCAACGTAAAAACAAGGATTGCAATAACTATGGTAGCACCCAGAACCCCTCGTGCCGATTGTAGACGATCGGTCCAGATAAAAATAAAGAAAGGAATAAGGTTTGGGTAAACACATATACTCAGCATTTTGGAAAGCGCTCCATACGCCACCAGCCCTTTGATATAGGGAATAACACCAAAGGTATAGCCCTTAAACAAAAAGGTAACGGCAAGGATTATAATGGGCAATCCAAATCCGGCGAGAAGTCCTAGCTTAGTGGAATCAAATCGTTGCTTCATTTTTGTTAGATATAAGTTCCCAATTCTTCATTTTCTCCATTTCCTGATAGTTTGTATAGTCCATATTTATGGGAACAATGGAAATATAACCGTTGGTAAGAGCCCACTCATCCGTATCGGTAGACGCCGGTTCTGCATTATGGTAGGATCCAGTGAGCCAAAAATATTCATGTCCACGAGGATCGATACGCTTCTCAAACTCTTCACGCCACGAACCAGCACTCATCCGGCATACCTTAACCCCTTTAATCATATCGGATGGAAGAACTGGAAAATTAACGTTTAAACAACCGCCTCGCACTAATCCCTCTTCCAAGACCCTGGCGGCTATTGGTCGGCCATGTATTACAGCAGCAGAAAAATCGGCATCGTAGGAATAATCCAGCAAGGAGAAGCCCACCGAAGGAATCCCATAGAGAGAACCTTCCATTGCCGCTGCCATCGTTCCTGAATAAACGATGCTCACGGCAGAGTTGGACCCATGATTGATACCTGAAACTAGAAGTGCTGGCTTTTCCTTTACCACCTCGCTCATAGCCAACTTAACACAATCGGCAGGGGTTCCGCTGCAGGAGTATATAACCAGTCCTTCTTCCTCTTTCACTTTTGTAAGCCGTAGCGGAACCTTAATTGTAATTGCGTGGCTCATACCACTATTGCCCTCCTCTGGTGCTACCACAATTACCCGACCAAGAGGCCTTACCATCTCCACAAGCGCAGCAATACCCGGCGCATTTACTCCATCGTCATTGGTAACTAAAATTAATGGCTTCATTCTTTACTCCTTATTTTAATTATGGCTTGCAAATTTAACTAATTACCATTGTAACGCAAACAAAGCGGAATTGGTTTATAATATATGACAGTCCCATTTACTGATCCAACCGAGAAGACACCTATACCAC
The DNA here is from genome assembly GCF_900096565.1 of Williamwhitmania taraxaci. Classification (NCBI taxonomy): domain Bacteria; kingdom Pseudomonadati; phylum Bacteroidota; class Bacteroidia; order Bacteroidales; family Williamwhitmaniaceae; genus Williamwhitmania; species Williamwhitmania taraxaci. The sequence continues at coordinate 35,846 of NZ_FMYP01000031.1, read as the reverse complement.
TACACTTCGCCTAACTTGTATTTTTCAATGCCCAATGCAACCACAATAAAACATGCGTTTTAAACTGATATATTGCCCAAAACAAAAAAAATGTTACTTTTGATAAGTGGTAAAAAAGCGAATGGTTAAGCAACATTCAGACTTACACCACATAATAAAAAGAGTATTCACCCTTAAACGCTCTAGCCATGACAAAAGAAAAAAACACAAAGCAGGTTAATACAAAAAAAGAACCTACCAAGACCTTGAAGGAAAAACGCGCTGAGAAACAAGCAAAACGTGTTGATAAGAGTAAGGGCTAGTTCGCAGCAGCCATAGAATTTAACTACAAGAAAGCCCTGCAATTTAATATTGCAGGGCTTCTTACATATATCAGCATGCCGTTTCTCATATTAAAAGAAGCAAGGAAAACACGTTACCGATTAAACCACTCCTCTACGTCTTAACTCCCAAAAACAACGGGCAGTGGCATTAATATCGGCAGCAGCATTGTGGGCCTCTTCAAAATTGGAATCGAACAGCTTATAGTGTAGTTCCGATAGTTTGGGCCACTTATTACCATATGGACCGGGGATGGCGCAAAAATCGGTTGTAGACTGCATGGTGCAAATCTTCTTCTTGGGAACAATTATATTCTCGAACTGATTCCTTAAGAACTCCGCGCCCATAATTTTCTCATCAAAGCTAATGTTGTGCGCAACCAACACTTCCGCCTCAGCAACTAAACTGTGAAAATCGGCAAGAACATCCCGTAAATTAACCCCCTCTTCCATTGCTCTTTCGGTGGTAATACCATGAACACGTGAGGCATCGGTTGGGATAATAAATCCTTCTGGCCGAATGATTACGTCACCACCCAATATTTTTTTGCCATCGGAATCGTAGTAAAGGTAAGCCAGCTGCACAAGACGAGGCCAGTTATTCAGATCGGTAACCGGTGCCTTCCAGTTACGGGGAAGTCCGGTTGTTTCGGTGTCGAAAAATAGATACATCCTATTTCAGGTTTAAGTTGGTTTAACAGATAAAAACGAACTACATATCAACGTTATGCTATAACAATCTAGACATAAACAACAACAGATCCTACTATCATATCGTGAATCGCCTTTCCTTTGGAGTCGCCCATAACCGTAAACAGAGAGATCAGCCCAAGGCTTCATTTCTCGTCCATCTCAGTTTAAATTCAAACGTTCAGCAATGTTTGCAGTAACAAACCTATTGAAATTTTGCCTTATTTCAAAACCATTTTGAGATACCTAACCTGCAAATAGCCATAGCCACAAGGTAAAATATTACTACCAACCATTTCTGATCCGCTATTTTTGCTACTTTTGCTTGCTCTAGAAAATGAGCACTACAAAGAAGATTAAATAGTTATACAATGAGAATATCTTACAGTTGGCTTAAAGATTATCTGAAAACGGAGCAAGGCCCCGAAGAAATATCCAGAATACTTACCGATATTGGGTTAGAGGTAGAATCGCTCGAGAAGGAAGAATCGGTAAAAGGTGGCCTTGAAGGCATCGTTATTGGGTATATTGTGGAATGCGAACAGCACCCCAATGCCGATAAACTCAGCGTTACCAAGGTGGATGTTGGCGGTCCCGAACTACTCCAAATCGTTTGTGGCGCATCCAACGTGGCTAAGGGACAAAAAGTTCCTGTGGCAACCATTGGCACTACCCTATACAGCGGTGATGAGAATTTCAAGATAAAGAAATCGAAGCTACGTGGCGTTGATTCCGAAGGGATGATTTGTGCCGAGGATGAGCTGGGACTTGGACATTCGCACGACGGCATCATGGTGCTCGATCCCGCTACTCCAGTGGGGACACCTGCCCGTGAGTATTTCAAGATTGAAGATGACTATGCATTTGAAATAGGCCTTACACCAAATCGTATCGATGCCGCTTCGCACTTTGGTGTTGCCCGCGACTTGGCCGCATACTTTTTTGCCCACGGAGAGAAGGCAACCCTAACACTACCTTCAGTAGACGCCTTTAAGGTGGACAATAACAGCCGTCCGATTAAAATTACCGTCGAAAATAGCGAAGCATGCCCCCGATATACCGGCATTACGATAAGCGGTATTACCGTGGCCCCTTCGCCCGAATGGCTACAAAAGAAGTTACGCGCCATTGGCCTCAACCCTATCAATAACGTGGTGGACATTACCAACTTTATTTTACAGGAGCTTGGCCAACCACTTCACGCTTTCGATGCCGACCAAATAAAGGGAAACCACGTTCGGGTTAAAACTATGGCGAATGGCACAGCCTTTACCACCCTCGATGAGCAAGAGCGCAAGCTGCATAACGACGACCTAATGATTTGCAACGAAACCGATGCCATGTGTATGGCTGGGGTATTTGGAGGTATTCATTCAGGAGTAAGTATCAAAACCACAAACATTTTTATTGAAAGTGCTTACTTTAACCCTGTGTGGGTACGTAAGGCTGCACGACGCCATGGTCTAAGCACCGACGCTTCGTTCCGCTTCGAACGTGGCACCGACCCAAACATTACCATTTACGCCATCAAGCGCGCCGCAATGCTCATTAAGGAAATTGCCGGTGGTCAAATATCATCCGAAATAATAGACGTTTACCCCACCAAAGTCGAAAACCAAAAGGTAGAGGTAAACCTCAGCCGCATGTGCCGATTCATAGGTAAAGAGATTCCTTCGGCACAGCTAAAGGCTATCTTCCATGGACTTGAGATGGAGATCATTTCGGAAAAAGGCGACGACATTACCCTTTCCGTTCCTGCCTACCGCGTAGACGTAACCCGTGAAGCCGACGTTGTTGAGGATGTGCTTCGCATCTATGGATACAACAACGTAGAGATTTCGCAAACCATAAAGAGCGCCATCACCATTCAAAAGAAGCCCGATAAGGTTCGAATCACCGACCTCGCATCCGAATTCTTAAGCGCCAATGGGTTCAACGAAATCATGTCGAACTCTCTTACAAAAACCTCTTACTACCAGGGTATTGAATCGTTTAAGGAGGAGAATACGGTTAAAATCCTGAATCCGCTCAGTTCCGATCTCAACGGATTGCGACAAACGCTCCTATTTAATGGACTAGAGACTGCCATTTTCAATATCAACCGGCGCAATTCGGACCTAAAGTTCTATGAGTTTGGCAACTGCTACTCCCACTCGAAACGGGATACCAACAACCTTCTCGACAACTTTAACGAGGATACCCGCCTTGGCATGCTCCTTTCGGGCAATCAGGCTGCGGCCAGTTGGAACCAGAAGGCAGAACCTACCAACTTTTTTGTTTTAAAATCGTACGCCGAAAAGGTGCTGCATAAGTTTGGGGTAAATATCGAGAAGGTTACGATAAAAGAACTATCCGATGAATTATACTCCGATGGCCTCACCTATTTTATGGGTGAAAAGGTTCTCTTTACAGTCGGAAAAGTTAACCCCAAATTGCTAAAACAGTTTGATATCAAGCAGGATGTCTACTTTGCCGAAGTTCGCTGGGATGTTGCCATTCGCTTCTTTGGCCGCAATACCGTATCCTACTCAGAAATGCCCAAATTTCCGGAGGTAAAACGTGATTTGGCACTACTTATCAATTCCGACATCACCTTTAAGATGCTGAAGGATATTGCCCATAAAACCGAGAAAAAGCTACTTAAGACAGTTTCACTATTCGACGTTTATGAAGGACCACACTTGGGTGAAGGCAAAAAATCGTATGCCCTCAGCTTTATCATTCAGGATGAGACGAAAACCCTTACCGACGTTCAAATTGACGGCATCATGAACAATCTTATTGCCGCCTACGAGAAAGAGGTTGGAGCAAAACTGAGATAACTCATTTCCAATACCATGCAAGGCCGTTTCAAGATTGAGGCGGCCTTCTTTTTACCTATCCCTCATCAATATTTATCGCTTTCGCTTGAAATTAGCTGCTTAAGGTTATACCTTTAACAAAAAACAGCAAAGCCATGAACATAAAGGTAATTAAAGGAGACATAACCCGTCTGGATGTTGATGCAATTGTAAATGCTGCCAATAATACCTTACTTGGTGGGGGTGGTGTGGATGGCGCCATCCATAAGGCAGCGGGTAACGAATTACTCGAAGAGTGCCGCCTACTGAATGGTTGCAACACCGGAGATGCCAAATACACAAAAGGATATCGATTGGTAGCAAAATATATTATCCATACCGTTGGCCCTGTATGGCAAGGAGGCAACAGTAACGAACCAGAACTGCTGGCCAGCTGCTACTATCGATCGCTAGAACTTGCGAAATCTCTCGACATTAAAGCCATTGCCTTTCCAAATATTAGCACAGGAGTATTTGGCTTTCCCAAGATTCAAGCGGCCGAAATTGCCCTAAAAACCGTTAAGCAATTTCTGCAAGCCAATCCATTTCTCCCCATCGAAATAACCTTTGTGTGCTTCGACGACGAAAACTACGATTTATACCACCAGCTGCTAGGTTAGAACTGGCTTGCTTAGTAGAAAAGGTTATACTTCTCCAAACGACGATCGAGCGACTGTCTGGTAATATTCAGCATGATGGCCGCTTCAACCTTCTTAAAACCAGTCTTCTCCAATGCCTTAATGATAGTACGTTTTTCCAACTCCTCGAGGTCGAACATCTCATCGATTTCTGTAGGAACTTCCTCTATATTAACATCATTGAGCATAAAATCACGCGCCCGAATTTTGTTCCCATCGGTAAGAATGATGGCGCGCTCTACCATATTCCTCAATTCTCTTACATTCCCAGGAAATGAATATTGACTTAGAGCCTTATATACCTGAGCATCAACTTCCGGGACATTCTTATTGAACCTGCTGCAGAAAAATCGCAAATAGTAATCGAACAGGATAGGGATATCCTCCCTCCGTTCCCGTAACGCCGGAAGGTTAATTATGAATGAGTTGAGCCTATAAAAGAGATCAGATCGAAATCGATTTTCCTCAGTCATTAGGGCGATATTCTTGTTGGTAGCGGCAATAATGCGCACATCGACATCAATCTGCTGATGCGAACCAATCCGCTGAACCTTCCTGTCCTCTAAAACACGGAGCAGTTTGGCCTGCATCAAGGGTAGCATCTCTACTACCTCATCCAGAAAGAGAGTGCCACCACTTGCGATTTCAAACCAGCCCTCCTTCTCGTCCATTGCTCCGGTAAATGCGCCTTTTTTATGCCCAAAGAACTCGCTTTCGAAGAGTGAATCGGGAATAGCAGAGCAGTTTACAGCACAAAACAGGTTCTTTTTGCGATTGCTTAAAAAGTGGATTCCTCGCGCCACAAGTTCTTTCCCTGTGCCACTTTCGCCAGTAATCAGAACGGAAGTTGTATCGCTCTTGGCTACACGTTCCATCAAATCGACTACCCGCTTCATGGCAAGGCTTGTTCCAATGATTTGATGTCCCACGTTTTCTTGTAATTCCTTAGATAGAAGGGCATAGCCAAGATTTGCCTCCTTCAACTGCGAATTCAATTCCACAAAGCGTCTGCTGCGTTGAATTGCCGCCTTCATGTCGAGTAATCGGAACGGTTTTGTAAAAAACTCCATCGCCCCAAGTCTCATCGCTTGAATAACTGCATCCATGTCGCCATGGCCAGTAATCATTATGACCTCCATGCTGGGATAATCCTCCTTGACTCGCCGCAGCACGGACAACCCATCCATTTCGGGTAGCTGCAAATCCAAGATCAACACATCGACTTTAATCTCCTCTAATATAGAGAAAGCTTGAGAAGGACGCTCTGCCTCAAAAAGGCTATATCCCTCTTCTGTGAGAAACTCGACGATTTCCACCCGAATAGCTTTTTCGTCATCTAGCACTAGAATTGATAGATCTTGCATTTGAAATTAGTTTGAAATTGGCAATATTACTTCCATACGCGTATACTCACCCTCGCGTGAATCCACCCGTAGTTCACCAAGCATATCTTTTACTATGCCATAAGTTATGGATAACCCTAAGCCTGTTCCCTTATCCTCCTTCTTGGTAGTGAAAAAAGGATCGAATATCTTGTCCTTATTATCATGTGGCACTCCAATACCGTTATCCCAAACCACAATAACTACTTCTGAACCATTGGTTTCGGTTTGAAGTTTAATTCGCTTTACGTATCCAGTGTTATTCTTTTTTTCCTTCTCCTCTACCGCATGCTTGGCATTTGAAAGCAGATTTAAAAATACCTGTTCGAGACGATAGCCATCCCCGAGTACATATCCCGGAATATCACCTAATACAACCTCTAGATCAACCTTACTAGTAATTAGTTGAGCATTTATCATAAGTAAGGCATTGTTTACGACCTCATTTACATCGACTCTTCCAAAAAGAACTTGCCGCTGCGAACGAGAAAAAGTGCGGGTATGCTCAATGATTTTCTTTATCCGCTCCACATGCTGAAACATACTTTCAATCTTGCGGTTGAGGTAATCATCGGTAAGATGGCCTTCTAACAATTTAATTTGAATATTATCCAACCCCATCGATATTCCCCCCAAAGGTTGGTTTATTTCATGCGCAATACCGGCAGACAAGGTTCCCAACGATTCTAATTTTGATTTTTGTGCCAGTAACTCCTGCTGCATCTCCTGTTTTCGCAACTCTTCTACAATGCGCTTCTCCAAACTTCGGTTAAGTTCGCTAATACGCTGTTCGTTATCCTTTTGTCGTCTAACTTCCCTCATTTTACTCCGGTATCGCACAAAAAGAATCATGAAAAGCAAAAGCACCACGGTAATACCAAAAATAAGATAGAGAAACTGAAAACGATTCCGAGTTATTTGCAGACGCTGAATTTCCGTGTTTTGCTTCAATATCTTATTCTCCTGATCCTTCTGCGAAATCTCGTAAAGCATTTGAAACCGAGCCAACTTAGTTCCCGACTCATCGCTATAAAGACTATCGCGTATCTCGGACCATAACTTGTGAAATTCGAGCGATTGTATAAACTTTCCCTCCTGCTCAAAAACAACAGAAAGAGAGAGGTAAACATCGGCAACTGTTTGATTTAATTTATGCTGTTTCGAGAGGTAAAGTGCGGAGTTCAGCAAACGAAGAGCCTCTTGAGTTTTGCCCATTGTGCTCAAAATCCGTGAAGAAATAACGTAGGTCGAGACTAAATCTTTATAGTTGTTGGTCTTTGTATATAAATAAGACGCTTGCTGATAGTACCCTTGGGCCTTGACATAGTTTTTTTGAACAAAGTAGATGTCACCGAGATTGGAATAAGCCAATGCCGTTTCGTATGGAATCTTTGCTTTCTCAGCCAAAACCAGAGCAGAGTCGGTATAAGTTTTGGCTAGACGGTAGTTCTGTTCTGCAAATGCAAGGTTACTCATCTGCAGAAGAATAGTAACAACTAAGCGAACATCTGCCCCACCTTTACAAATATCATAGGCAGTTTGAAGACTCTTTTTTGCGCCAGGATAATCGTGCAAACTTTTCTGCGATGAAGCTAATAGAATAGATGTTTCGACTAACAAATTCGACATTCCTTTGGGATCCTTCCTATACAGCCGCAAAGCAATTGTATTCGCTTGAATGGCAAACTTTCTGGCCTCCTTTATCTTACCATACTCCAGCAATAACCTGCCCATCTTAAGGGAAGCCTCCGCTAATTCTTGTCCTACCGCCATCCGTTGAAGAATTTCGATGGCCTGCAGGTATGCGGATTGGGCAAGGTTAAAGTTTCGTTCTTCTACATAGAGGTCGCCCAAAACAATATAAACCCTGCTGTACTCCTTCCACCTGCCGAGTTTCTCGTATATGGCCAAGGAGCGCTGGAAGTAGCGCAGGCCATTCTCATAGGATTTGGTTTTAAAACTCGAAACCCCCATCCGAATTAAAGAAGCAGCCTCATAAATTGGAGCACCCAGCGATTTTGCTGCCACAAGTGCCTTTAAACCATACTCCAAACTTTTGGCAGGGTCTTTAGCCAAGGTGGAGTCTGCCAACTGTAACAGTATTTCGACACGCAAAGAACCAGTGGCGTTAACGAGTTGCTTCTCCAGCGATTCAACTGTCGACTTACCAAAGGTTAGCGTTACCAAAAACGACATCAGGAATAATAGCAATACAAACTTCCTCATAGACTTTCGATCACTGGGAAAGTTAACATTTTTTTGCATAGGTAAAAGTCGGAACAACAAAGAAAAAGAATCATTTTATGGACCTTTACTATTAAGCAGATAAACTAACCGTGAATCGTATGTCATTATCAAATCATTTCTCTGCAATCTTTCATTACCCGATTAGAAGCAGAAATTTACTGAAGATGGCAGGAAAAATCGCCCCCACCACTTCTCTTCCTCTCAATTCTCAAAAAAAGTCTGTCATTACAAAAATCTTTTTATATTTTTGTCTTATCCCAATTGGGGAAAATACTTCAAAAGAATGAACTCGGTTCAACTATCTTTCAGACTGTTTTTTGTAACGAAGTTTAACTTTCTGAACGTCAAAAGACGCGACAGTTTTCCATTTTAGTTTGCTGCACATCCGTTGCAGCCATAGGTCTTTCTGTAATCATTTTTCAACATTACTACTTACCTTTTAAAAAAACTAAAATGGAACTTCCTTTTTCCGAATCGTACAAAATAAAAATGGTGGAGCCAATCCGTAGGAGCACTCGCCAAGAGAGAGAGCAATGGATCAAAGATGCTAAGTATAATCTCTTTAACCTTAAAAGCGATCAGGTGTTTATCGACCTACTCACCGATTCCGGTACCGGTGCAATGAGCGACAGACAATGGGCCGCCATCATGATGGGCGACGAGAGCTATGCCGGTGCATCGAGTTTTTTCAACATGAAGAATGCGATTAAAAACATTCTTGGTTTCGACTATTTTTTGCCGACACACCAAGGACGTGCAGCTGAAAACGTGCTATTTTCGGTATTAGTAAAAGAGGGCGATTATATTCCCGGCAACTCCCACTTCGATACCACCAAGGGGCATATTGAATTTAGAAAGGCTCACGCTGTAGACTGCACCATAGACGAGGCAGCCAATACCGAACTTTACCACCCATTTAAAGGCAATGTTGATCCGGCTAAACTCGAAAAGTTTATGGCCGAACACAGCAGCAAAGTACCTTTCATTATTGTAACGGTGACCAACAATACAGCTGGAGGTCAACCTGTTTCGATGGAGTGCATACGTCAGGTTAGGGCCATAGCCAATAAATACAATAAACCAGTAGTTTTCGACTCTGCCCGCTTTGCCGAAAATGCCTACTTCATTAAAATGAGGGAAAAAGGCTACGAAAGCAAAACGATTAAAGAGATCGTTCGCGAAATGTTTAGCAATGCTGACGCTATGACCATGAGTAGCAAAAAAGATGCTATTGTAAACATGGGTGGCTTTATTGCCATGCGTAGCGAGAAGTTACACCAAGAGTGCTCTGTGTTTAATATCATGTTCGAAGGGTTTATTACCTACGGCGGAATGTCGGGTCGCGACATGAATGCATTGGCAGTGGGCTTAGACGAAGGAACCGAGTTCTCTGTATTAGAAACACGCATTAAGCAGGTGGAATACCTAGGCGAAAAGCTCAAAGAATATGGAGTTCCATTCCAGTTCCCTTCTGGCGGTCATGCAATTTTTGTGGATGCCAACCGAGTGTTGCCCAATATTCCAAAAGAAGAATTTAGAGCACAAACCTTAGGTATTGAGCTATACCTAGAGGCTGGAATTAGAGGCGTTGAGATTGGAGCAATCCTTGCCGACCGCGATCCTGAAACTAGGGAAAACCGATATCCAAAACTTGAGTTGCTTCGCCTTGCAATACCTCGCAGGGTTTATACCAATAACCACATGGATGTGGTAGCAGCAGCCCTTAAAAATGTATTTGATCGCAGAGACCAAATCAAAAAAGGATTCTGCGTTACATGGGAAGCCCCAATTATGCGCCACTTTACCATTCACCTAGAGAGGGCAAAATAATCAAGACACAATTTTCGTTAAAAAAACGGCACTTAGGTGCCGTTTTTTTGTTTTATCACCAGCTATTCCCGAGGAATTATACCTTTGTTGCGAGAAAAAAATACTATTTCTGAATTTCAATTACTCCCGTGATTGAAGAAAAAAAAAGAATAACCACATGAAGGCTAGATGAAGGATTTAACCACCGGCAATGAAGGAAAACTAATTTTAGGTTTTGCGGCTCCAATGCTAATAGGCAACATTTTTCAACAAGCTTATAATATTGTAGATGCAATAATCGTAGGAAAGTTCTTGGGAAAAGAGGCATTAGCTGCCGTGGGGGCATCGTTTCCCATAATTTATGCAGTAATTGCGCTTGTAATTGGTATTGGAAGTGGGGCTAGCATCGTGATATCCCAATACTTTGGTGCCAAGGACTACGCAAGTGTAAAAAAGGCATCGGATACAATCAATATATTTCTGATGGTAACCGGAATAATTGTTGGCCTAGTTGGGTTTTTCTTTAGCCGAAACCTACTTCAACTAATTCAACTTCCACCAGAACTAATTCCACAAGCTCAAACATACCTGAGCATCTACCTTGGAGGAATGGTAGTTTTTTTTGGGTTCAACGGTGCGGCATCCATCCTTAGGGGACTTGGCGATTCAAAGACACCACTCTACTTCTTAGCAATAGCAACCATATTCAACATAGTCTTCGACCTGCTTTTTGTAGTAGTATTTAAATGGGGCATTGCAGGAGCTGCTATAGCTACCCTGTTCGCTCAAGGAGGGGCATTTGCTACTGCTATATTCTACCTCAATAAGAACCACAACCTGCTTAACTATTCGTTTACTAGGATGCACTTCAGCGGGTATATCTTCAAACAGATTTTAAGAATCGGATTACCATCTGGCATCCAACAATCCTTTATTGCGGCTGGAATTGTTGCCCTAAACACGATAGTAAACACTTTTGGAACGAACGTTATTGCGGCCTACTCTGCCGCCGGACGAATCGACTCCCTCGCCGCACTACCCGCAATGAACTTCTCAGCTGCACTATCGGGCTTTGTGGGTCAGAATATGGGTGCTGGAAAACTCGACCGAATCAAGAAGGGATTAACCTCTACATTGCTGATGTCCTCCGTTGTATGCGTAATTTTAACAGCGTTAATAATTGTCTTTAGCACCCAACTCATGCAGCTCTTCACCACCGATGAAGCAGTTATAGCCATTGGACGCGAATACCTGATTATTGTAAGCACTTTTTATATTCTCTTCTCTACAATGTTTGTGTTTCATGGCGTATTAAGAGGAGCTGGAGCGAGCATTGCACCTATGATTATAAGCATATTTGCACTTTGGCTTTTCCGCATTCCAGCAGCCATGTTCCTCTCGAACATTTTCGGAGAAAAAGGAATCTGGTGGGCCATCCCAATAGGGTGGGGAATTGGCCTGGTGGGATCAATTATTTACTACCGCACGGGACGATGGAAAAAGAAGGGTGTAATAGGCACAAAGGATTCGACTATACAATCCGACAATACATTGTAACCAATTCATGTCGCACCTAAAGAGCGGTCTTAGGTCAGGGATTTCGCATTCAAAAACATATTGAAATCTTACTTTTAAGACTGACTGGCGTGCTTTTTAAGAGACAAAAAGTAGGTGGGGATTAGGACAACTCCCCGAAAGGTGATATTTTCTACTGATTTACTGATCATTAAACGGCATATTCGACATCACATAACAATAGCACCTAAAAAGAAATTGGTTTTTGGCTCTCTATCCGTGCCGTTCCATCAAGGTTTTGTCCATAAATTTTGAATTATGTGTTACCTTTGGTGTTTAAAACATGGAAGCATGATAAAATCGATGACAGGCTTTGGGAAAAAAGACGCTGAATTTTCCGGAAAAAAAGTCACTGTAGAAATCAAATCACTCAACAGCAAGCAGCTAGACCTGAATTTGAAAATTTCCGGTGTTTACCGTGAAAAAGAGTTCGAGTTGCGCTCCTTAGCAACCAAGGAAATTGGTCGCGGGAAAGTTGACTTTTCCATTTATATGGATTACTCGCACGATGACAGAGAACCAATTATAAACAGAGAAATCTTTGCTGCCTACCACAGGCAAATGATTAATTTGGCCAAAGAGAATGGAATTAAAATTAAGAATGAGCCAATATTCCAAACAATACTTAAACTTCCCGATGTTCTTAAGGCTGAGAAACTAGAACTTATTGACCCCGAGTGGAAAGTTGTATACGAGGCTGTTTTGGAGGCAATTAATCAGTTCAATGCCTTTAGGATTCAAGAGGGTGAAGCCTTAAAAAAAGATCTTACGGCACGAGTTGAAGCCATTGCGCAAAAACTCGAGGCAATTGAACCTTACGAAAAAGAGCGCATCGAAACCGTTCGAAATCGACTAAAAGATGCTTTTTCGGAACTACAATCACAACCCGATCCCGACCGCTTCCAGCAAGAACTTATTTTCTATATCGAGAAACTGGATGTAAATGAAGAAAAGGTAAGACTGCGTAACCACCTCAAATACTTCATTAGCACAATGAACGATGAGGACAACGTGGGCCGAAAACTTGGGTTTATTGGGCAAGAAATGGGCCGGGAAATAAACACATTGGGATCGAAGGCAAATCATGCTGCCATCCAAAAGTTAGTTGTGGAGATGAAGGACGAGTTAGAAAAAATCAAAGAGCAAGTTCTCAACATATTATAATACATGGACGGTAAACTAGTTATCTTCTCCGCCCCTTCGGGTGCCGGCAAAACTACCATTGTAAAAAAAATGTTGGAACTATTTCCAACCTTAAAATTCTCCATATCAGCTTGCAGCAGATCCGTGCGCAGCGGTGAGTCCGATGGAGTAGATTACTTCTTTCTATCACCCGATACTTTTCGTGCAAAAATTAAGCAAAACGAATTTGTTGAGTGGGAGGAGGTCTATCCAGGTAGTTACTATGGCACACTTAAATCGGAGGTTGAACGCATTTGGGATGCCGGGCACCACGTTGTCTTCGACGTGGATGTAAAAGGTGGACTAAAGCTTAAATCCATCTTTGGTGAAAAAGCACTAGCCATTTTCGTCATGCCCCCTTCAATTGAAGAGTTGGAGAAAAGGCTGGCCTTAAGGTCAACCGAGAGCGATGAAACGCTCAAGATGAGGATTGCTAAGGCTGAGGATGAAATTAGTCACGCACCGCAATTCGACCAAATTGTTATAAATGATGAACTGCATCATGCTGTTGACAAGGCAAAAGGATTAGTGGAAACCTTTCTTCAAAAGGGATAACTTCATTTAGGGAAAGAGAACCAACAACTAACCTCAACCTCCAAATAAAATACGGTGGTATGAAAACAGTAGGACTTTACTTTGGCTCATTCAATCCAATTCATATTGGCCATATTGCAATAGGAAACTACTTTGCTGAATTTGCGGATCTGTCGGAAGTATGGTTTGTCCCAAGCCCCCAAAATCCGCTTAAAGAACAAACTGGGCTGGCAAAGGTTGAACATAGAGTTGCCATGGTACGTTTGGCCGTTGAGAATTCTCACCCAAGTTTCAAGATTTGCACGGAGGAGCTTACCCTGCCAACACCTTCCTACACCTACCAAACGCTCCTACATCTAAACAATATCTACCCAGAAATTCGGTTCAAACTCATAATGGGTGAGGATAGTTTGAATGACTTCCATAAGTGGAGAAACTTTCAAGACATCCCTGCGCTGGCAGATCTGTTGGTTTACCCCAGAAATACCAATGAACAGGAAAAAAGAACATTTACATTCCCATTTCAAATAGTTAAGGCACCGGCAATTGATATTTCATCATCTGTAATTAGGCAATGGCTTTTAAACCATCACGACATTCGGATGTTTATGCCTAAAGGTGTTTATGAATACATCCAGACAAACAAACTATACAATCAATGAACCAGAAACCATCAATTTCCGTAGCAAAGGTATTAATAGACGGCTTTCATCTTTCTGAGGCAAAGATATGCTTAGAACAGCTACTTAGCGAGAACAACAAGGATGATCAGGCGCTATACCTGATGGGGAATATAGCCCGTAGAGAAGGGCACTTTGCAAAAGCAATCAACTATTACAATGCTGCTCTTGAAGCAAATCCTGGGAACAAAGCAGCCGAATCGGGAATTGAAATGCTCAACGAGATTTTGGCATACCGAAATACAGACCTTATCAACCCTTAGTGATTCTCAACTATTTACTTCATCCACAACTACGCCCCAAGTTGTGGATTTTTTTTCCCAAGCCTCAAAAAAGAAAATTTCGCATATCAATGTTTTCCAAACACTTACCTTTATATTAAAAAGTGGTTTGTAACTTGTATATATAGATCTGAACTTATACTTAAAACATTATGAAACATTTATTTTTAGGCCTGGCTTTAATTGCTGCCCTTGCATCATGCAACCAAAAAGAAAAAGAACAAATTGCTCAACTCGAAGCTGAGAAAACAGCGCTACTGAACGAGACCACCACCAAAGATTCCACCATAAATACCTACTTTGAATCACTGAACCAAATTGAAGCCAACTTGGCGGAGATAAAGGGGAGAGAAGCAGTTATTTCAAAGGAAACAGCTAAGGGTGGCGAGTTAAGCAAAGACGCTAGAGCACGCGTAAATGAGGATATTAAGGTGATTAACGACTTAATGAATCAGAACAAGCGGACTATCGCAAGGCTTAAGAAAGCAGTCAAGACATCGAATATTCAAATTGTTGAATTGCAAAAGATGCTTGAGAAGATGAACCTACAGATGTCGCAAAAGGATTCGACTATCTCTGTAATGAAGGAAGACTTGGCAAAGTTAAACTTCTCCGTTCAAGCCTTAAACGACACACTATCCACCATTAAAATGGATAATGAAAGAATGGCTACAGATATCAGCTCCAAAACAGTCCAACTAAACACAGCCTATTTCATTATTGGAACAGAGAAAGACCTCATTGCTAAAAAAGTAATAGAAAAAGAAGGAGGCTTCCTTGGCTTAGGAAAATCGCTTAAGGTTGTTGGAAACGTACAACCAGATAACTTCAAACAGGTAGATATCCGCACCCTTAATTCAATCCCACTAAAGGCAAAGGAGATCTCACTGATCAGCACACACCCATCCGACTCTTACGAAATCGTTGGAAGTGAGAAGAAAGTAGAGGAATTTATTATTACAAACTCCACTAAGTTCTGGGAGAAATCGAAATACTTAGTAATACTCATAAAAGAATAGGTTAAATAAAAATAGGTTAACATTAGCGTGTTAGAAAGGAGTTACCCAAGGGTGGCTCCTTTTTTTTATTTAATACTTCCCACTAACTCCGATAAACCAAAAAAAGGCCTAAAATGATTCATACAATCATATTAAAACTCCTTTTCAAAATTGTCATGCTGAAAAAATGAACCTATATCAATGAAAACACCACTAATGTTTAGAAATTTTTACGGTTCAACTAGCGAATAACATTGATTCTACTAGCGCGATTAAACCCCGGAAATTGAACTAATCCGTAGAATAACTATCTTCGGAACAATATAATCGCGATATGGTACATAAAAGAGAAACAAGGAGTATAACCGCTAAGGTTGCAGCAGGGTTCCTTGTCCTATTCATTATAATTGGAGCAGCCATTTTTCTCCTGCTTTCGCAATCCGAAAAAACAAAACCGCTGAGGCAAGCCGCAGAAGTTGCCGGTGCAAAGGCAAATCTGGTGAACGGAATGCTTTCGCGACTCTTGGAAATGGACAGGTTAGCAAGGGCTTACTATACCTCCAGGAATTTTGAACTGCTGGACAACTATCTCCAAAATTTCGAACTCCTCAAGCGCGAAATAGAAACATTGAAGGAGGGCAATGACGGTAATAAACAGCAGCGAGCCCGCATAAAACGAGTAGACACGCTTATCGGGAAAAAACAGGTAATCCACGAAAAACTCTTTGGATTAAAGAGGCAACTGGTTGTAGACACTACTACCCGCGATACCATCCTAAATATGGCCGAGCAACTCTCGGATACAATACAAACCTCCCGCACAATTCTTCAAGTTCACACCATCGAACGAATTCCAGTCCGTATGCCAGAAGCACCAAAAAAGGATAACCTTTTAAAACGGATGTGGAACTCAATAACCGGCACTAAACCAATTGAAATTCAAGTGCCACCGCTCCTAGTCTATTATGAAACAAAAAAAGATACCTCGATAATTTACTCCATAGTTAGCGACACAACTGCTCTTTTACTAAAGAACCAGTTAATTGATTATCGACAGAAAGAGTTAACCATATCTCAAGAAATATCGGAACAGGAGAAACATCTTCAAAAAACCGACCAGCAGATTGCCAATGAAATCCGTAGATTACTATTCCTAATCGAGCATGACCAGCTAAAACTATCGGACGAACGAGCGCAACAAAGCACGGATATACAAGATCGTCTTTACTTATTCTCCATAGCATTGGGAGTGGTTGCATTACTCACCATACTTCTATTCTCCCTTTTTATATGGAGGGATCTTACCCGAAGTGAATACTACAAAAAGGAGTTAGAAACAGCACGGTTGGTGGCAGAAGAACATTTGCGCGTAAAAGAACAATTCTTGGCGACCATGAGCCATGAAATAAGGACACCAATTACCTCCATAATTGGTTTTGCCGAACAACTTGGAAAAACAAACCTGGACCCACAGCAGATCAACTATCAAGCAATTATTACGCAATCGTCGGAACACCTTTTAGGGTTAGTGAACGACATCTTGGACTTCTCGAAGATTGAAGCGGGCATGCTGCATTTGGAAACGGTTCCGTTTTATCCTCAGCAAGCAGTTACAGATGCATGGAACCTTATACACCAGAAGGGAATCGAAAAAGGGCTAACAATGCATTGTGACCTAAATTTTCCAGAGAATATGCGGTTAAGTGGCGATCCACTTCGCCTTCGGCAAATTGTAATAAATCTGCTGGGCAATGCCATTAAATTCACCGAGCACGGAAAGGTAACCCTTAAGGCCACGACAGAACAAGTTGGATCGAAAAAAATTAAGTTAACCATTTTTGTGAGCGACACCGGAATTGGAATCCCAAAAGAGATGCAAGAAGCCATATTCAAAGAGTTTACACAATCCGATCTGGGAGTAACTCGAAGGTTTGGAGGAACAGGTTTAGGCTTAGCAATATGTAAACGCTTGGTTGAAATGCAGGGTGGCAGTTTAGGCGTGAATAGTATTCCAACTAAAGGATCGGAGTTTTATGTATCTCTCCCCTTCGAACCCAACACCGAGGAGGTTCAACCTCAAATGCTAAAAACAGAAATAGCGCCCCCATCCTACCACGATGTCACCATTCTACTGGTGGATGATGATTCTCTCACCCTATTGCTAACAAAAAGTATTCTAGAGAAATATGGAGCTAAGGTGATTACTGCCGTTAACGGAAAGGAAGCGCTAACAACTTTGAAGCAACACGAATCAGTTTCCCTTCTAATTTCGGATATAAACATGCCCGAGATGAGCGGTCCGGAATTGATAGCCGAAATCCGAAAAGACGAAACTTACAAAGGAATTCACGCCCTCTGCACCTCGGCTACTAGTGCCAGCGCCGATATTCAACAATTTCTTACAGCCGGATTCGACGCCGTGCTCACTAAACCATTTCACGAACAAGACCTGATAGATAAATTGGCACCATTGCTTGGAAAAACAACCCAATTTGTTCCAAGCATATCCATAAAGGAAAACGGGGCGAATTATTCCTTCCTCGGAATTAAACAATTCACCGGCGATGACGAACAAGCCTATAAAGCGATTCTTCAATCGTTAATAGAAAACCTTACTCAGGCACTGGAACAAATCCCATCCAATGCCGAAAAAAACGAGCAGAAACAACTTGCCGAATTGGCCCACAAGTTAATACCTCACTTCCATCACTTAGGTATGGTGCAAGGAGTTACGCTTTTGAGCAAAATAGAATTGTTCCGAAAAGAAAGCACTAAGGATTTAGCGTATTTTCAAAAGCAAGCAGAGGAATTCAGGGTGCTAATCAATAATGCAATTGGAGCAATTGAAAAAGAACTTGGCTAAAGATCAATATTATACTGCCGCATCTTATTGTAGAGAGTCTTCCTGTCGATATTCAGCAGTTGAGCCGTTTTGGTTTTATTATACTTAGCCCTTTCGAGTGTCTGCAAAATTAGCTCCTGCTCACTCTTGGCTGCAGCTCCTTTTAATGGGCTATTTGAGTCTCCTAGTGAGATACACTGGCTATCGGCAATCATCTCATTGGGAAGTGTCCCTATTTCTACCATATCGCCATGGGTAAGCAGAACCGTGCGCTTAACAACGTTCTTAAGTTCCCGCAAGTTTCCCGGCCAATAGTAATCCATAAATACGGACATAACCTCTTCCGAAAATCCTGCCACCTGCCTATTCAACTCAGCATTAGCCACCGATAAAAAGTGGGATACAAAGAGAACCAAATCCGATTTTCGCTCACGCAACGAGTGCACAACTATGGAAAATTCATTTAAACGGTGGTAAAGATCCTCCCTGAAATCACCATTGGCTACCGCCTGCTTTAGGTCCTCATTGGTGGCCGAGAGAATACGGATATCGACAGGCACCTCGGCGTTAGCTCCCACCCGCCTTACCTTTCGCTCCTGAATCACTCTTAAGAGTTGCATTTGAACATCATAGCTGAGATTACCCACTTCATCAAGAAAGAGCGTTCCGCCATTGGCAGCCTCAAACTGTCCCTGCTTATCAGTAATAGCACCAGTAAACGAGCCTTTCACATGCCCAAACAGTTCGCTGGCCGCTAGGTCTTTGGGTAGCGCGCCACAATCTATGGCTATAAAGGGTTTATTCCCGCGACTGCTAAGGTTGTGAATTCTTCTGGCGACGAACTCCTTCCCTGTGCCACTTTCGCCCAGAATAAGCACCGACATGGAGGTAGGTGCAACCAGCTTAACAAACTCGAGAGTTTTTAGGGCAAGAGGACTCTTTCCCTCAATATAGGAAACCTTTTCCCCTACTCCAATCGTTCGAACAGCCCTGCTCCCACTTTTACCGCCAGCGGTTAAAGCTGCGCCTATAGTCGCAAGAATTTCATCGGGGCTTATAGGCTTAGCCACATAATCGAATGCGCCCAGCTTCATCGCCTGAACTGCAGTTCGTATATCAGCATAACCAGTCATAAGAATTACTGGAATTTGCGGTTTTTCACGCATAACCTTCTCCAGCAAATCAATTCCATCCTTGTCGGGAAGCCGCAAATCGGTTAGAATAACCTCAGGATTAAACTTGGCAAGCTGACGAACTCCCTCGCTATATGAAAAAGCAGTTTCAACCTCAAATCCCTTTTTCATCAAAAAGGTTTTAAGCATTAAACAAAATGTAACATCATCATCGACAACTAGCGCTCTAATCATATGCATCTACCCGACTCTTTAACCAAAGTGTTTTGTTGAAAACGAAGGCGTTCTCACAGACCTTGGACGAACCATCTGAATGGTAAAGATAGAACAAAAAAGTAAACCCGGAGTGCAGCAGTGCAGCAGTCCGGGTATAATGAAGTAGAGCTAGTAGGGAATATCCAAAAAAGATCGATTAAATGCTTTTGAAACCGAGTAGTGCAAGACTGGCATCAATTCTAGGTTTAACCAATAAAAACCATGTAAGCATTATCTTTTACAGATATATACCTTCTTTTATTATAAAAATCATGCCAAAAAGTGAATTGCATGCATAACTATCAATACAACCATGCATTACAGAATTTTCCACCTTACTAAACCCTTAATTGGGGAAAAAACACCACAACTTGTCACCCCGTTTTGTAGAAAAAAAGAGCCGCCCAAATTAATGGACGGCTCCTGTATAATAAACTGGTAAAACTATACCGTATGAACGCTTTGAATAATGGCCATACCCCTTTTAATGGCTTCCTCATTTTGAGGAATGAGGTTATGGTGACGTTCGGGAAGCGATTTCTTTAATCCCTTAACCACGTTCTCAATCAAAACTACCGGTTTAATCTTTAGATATGCACCAAACACAATCATATTGAAGGATTGTGCGCTGTTGATACGGGCAGCCTCTTCAGCAGCCTCTACCTTGTAGATATTGATATCCTTACGCTGAGGGTGACGGGTTATGCCGTTGGGATCGTAAAGAAGAACCCCACCTGGTTTTACGTGTTTCTCAAACTTATCGAGCGACTGTTGATTAAGGATAATGGCAGTATCGAACTCCTGTACAATAGGAGAACTGATTCGCTTATCGCTCAAAATCACAATCACATTGGCAGTACCACCGCGCATTTCGGGACCATATGACGGCATCCAGGTAACCTCTTGGTTTTGCATTACCCCGGAGTAGGCCAAAATCTTTCCCATCGAAAGAACGCCCTGACCACCAAACCCTGCAATAATTATTTCTTCTTTCATTTTTTGCAATGTTTAAAGAGTTAACAAAAGGCTATTCATCCTTCATATCGCCCAGTGGGTATGCGGGGAACATATTTGCCACCATCCACTCGTTCGATTTAACCGGCGAAAGTTTCCAACCGGAACTGCAGGTACCAACCACCTCAATAAAAGAGGTGCCCTTCTTATTGGCTGAGTTTTCAAAAGCCTTTTGAATAGCCTTCTTGGTTTTGCGTACACTTCCGGGAGTATGTGCCGACTGACGCGTTACATAACAGGTACCGGGAAGCTGTGCAATAAGCTCAGTGATTTTTAGCGGGTGACCATTCAACTCAACAGTACGACCATAAGGAGTCGTAGCCGTTTTCATACCGATTAAGGTAGTTGGAGCCATTTGACCACCTGTCATACCGTAAATAGCGTTGTTAATGAACACTACGGTAATGTTTTCACCACGGTTGCAAGCATGCATAATTTCCGCAGTTCCAATGGAAGCTAAATCGCCATCGCCTTGGTAGGTGAATACATTCTTTTCGGGGTATAACCGCTTGGTTGCTGTTGCAACAGCAGGTGCACGTCCGTGAGCTGCTTGCTGCCAATCGATATCGAGATAGTTGTATGCAAATACAGAGCATCCTACTGGCGAAACGCCAATGGTTTTATCCTGAATTCCCATTTCGTCAATTACCTCAGCAATAATCTTATGAACCACGCCATGGGTACATCCAGGACAGTAGTGCATTACATTATCAGTTAAAATCTTGGTTTTACTGTAAGCCAGATTCTCTGGCTTAATAATATCCTTTATATCCATGGCTACTTTCCTCCGTTGATAATTTGTTTCTTCAGTGCATCAACTACCTCATTGGGGTTTGGAATCATACCACCAAGACGGCCATAATGCTCAACAGGAACCTTACCGTTTACAGCAAGTCTAACGTCCTCAACCATTTGGCCGGCGCTCATTTCTACTGCAAGTACCCCCTTCAGTTGACCACACATCGCTTGAATTGCTTTGGTTGGGTATGGGAAAAGAGTAATTGGACGCAACAAACCAACTTTAATGCCTTCCTCGCGCGCAATTTCTACTGCTTTGGAGCAGATACGAGCCGATGAACCGTAAGCAACGAACAGGTAATCAGCATCGTCACACATGATTTTTTCGAAGCGAACTTCGTTCTCTTCGATAGTGCGATATTTAGCCTGCAACTTATGGTTGAATACTTCTTGGCGACTTGAGTCTAGTTCAAGTGAAGTTATTATGTGGCGGTCACGGTTTGCCTTCTTTCCTGTAGTAGCCCAACTGCCATGTAACTTATCAATTTCGGCTTCAGTCCAGCGTGGCTTAAAATCGCTTAGTTCAACCTTTTCCATCATCTGACCAATTACCCCATCGGTAAGGATCATTGCGGGATTGCGGTATTTGAATGCTAGTTCGAAACCAAGATCTACAAAGTCGTTCATCTCCTGAACCGATGCAGGGGCTAAAACAATTAACTTGTAATCGCCATGACCACCGCCTTTTACAGCCTGAAAGTAGTCACTTTGAGCAGGCTGAATCGTTCCAAGACCTGGGCCGCCACGCACTACGTTTACAACAAGGCAAGGCAGTTCAGCACCAGCAAGGTAAGTAAGCCCTTCGCACATAAGACTGATTCCGGGGCTCGAAGAAGAGGTAAATACCTTTTTTCCACAAGCGGCACCGCCGTATAGCATGTTGATGGATGAAGTCTCACTCTCTGCCTGAAGAACAACCATGCCGGTCTCTTCCCATGGACGGCGTATCATGAGGGTTTCCATAACCTCGGATTGAGGGGTGATTGGGTAGCCAAAATAGCCGTCGCATCCGCAGCGGATGGCTGCCTCAGCGATTACCTCATTCCCCTTCATTAACCTTAAATCTCCCATTACACCAATGTTTTTTAAAGTTATTAATTTCGTTTTGCTAAGCTTCTACAGCTTTTACCTTATAAACCGTAATTGCGCTATCGGGACATACCAAACCGCAGCTGGTACAACCTACGCAACTTTCAGGGTTAGCCATATATGCATAGTTGTAACCCTTTGAGTTTACTTCCTTTGCTAGACTAATCACTTTTGTGGGACAAGCAACAACACAAAGGCCACAGCCTTTGCATTTCTCAGTGTCCACTACAATTGCTCCTCTTACTTTTGCCATGTTTCGAAGGATTTATCGTTTAAAATTGTGGTTAATTTACGTATAATTCTCAATTATAATGATCCTTAAACAACAGGATGATTTTTATGAAATGTAGCGAGACGTTGCTCCAGCACCGGAATTTGCCCATCCTGAACTTGCGAAACACAGGCTCGTAATCCTTCAATTCGCTCACTACCGGTAATCGAAAGTGATATTGCGCTCACACCATAGTAAAGCAGCTCTTCAATAAGCTTCTCACCCGAAAAGCCAGGATAGCTAATGGTAAAATAAAACCCATCGGCCAACGGTTGATCCTCATCCATGTCGTAAACCAGACGAAATCCGTTTTTAAGAAAAATTGCTTTCATCAGTTTGGCCCGCTCACCATACACCCTTACGCTTTCTACAAAGTTGAACTCTCCACAATTTACTGCTTTAAGAATTGCAGCCAACCCGTATTGCGCGGAATGGCTCGTTCCTGACGACAACGAATAAACGGCACCATACACCATGGCGTATCCAAAAATATCGGAAGAGAAAAAGCGTTTTAAATCAGGAAACTGTTTTTTTGCCAATGCATTAGAAATAACCAACATACCAATTCGCTGTCCTGCATAACTAAATGCTTTAGAACTAGATATCAGAAGGATATAGTTATCAGTATAGTTGGCCACGGTAGCCTGGTAGGGTGCTTCGCCCGGTTTTGAAAGATCTTTACGAAAATCCATGGCAAAATAAGCCAAGTCTTCTATTACAATTACATTATACTTGGTGGCCAATTCTCCAATTACTTGAAGTTCTTCCTCTGTGAAGCAAATCCAGGATGGATTATTGGGGTTGGAATAGATAATGGTAGCAATATCGCCCTTGCTCAGGTAACTCTCTAATTTCGCCTTGAGTTTTGCTCCTCTATAATTGTATACATCAAAGGTTTCGTATCCCATTCCAAGCACCCTAAGTTGCTGCTTTTGAACAGGAAAACCAGGGTCGACAAATAGCGTTTTATCCTTGCCGACTTGACAGCGATTACCTACCAAAAAGGAGGCCATTCCACCTTGCATGGAACCTACCGTGGGGATGCAATACTTCTCATCCACATCCACATTAATAAAGTTCTTTACAAACAGGGATATTTCAGTTTTGAGTGCCGGAATACCATCAATCATTGGGTATTTTGAGGCAACGCCGCTGCGCAGGGCTACAATCTCAGCCTCTACACCCACCTTTGCTGGCTCTAACCCTGGAACGCCCATCTCCATGCGGATAAACTTCTCCCCGCTAGCTATTTCAATCTCATTCACTAGCCGTACTAACTCTCGAATAGATGCCTTTCCGACATTAGGAAGCCCTGATGCCTTGATCTTCTCGAATACGATTTCGCTTTTTATTGGGGTAGCCTGCATAATTTGCGCTTTTTTTCAAGCACAATTTTACTCATTATTTAGATAATTTAAACTTTTTTTCACCTGTTTTATAACAATTTATAACCAATCCACCTCTTTTGATTGCTTTTTGACACCTAACAACCCAATTCTTATCAGAAATTGCAGATTCCTGAACTTCACTAAAAAAACAACAATCGTAAATCGTCGCATTTTCGGGAACATAAAGACTAAGCTATCCTTATGGCTTGAACAGGAGTGTTTTGATCTTCGAATTCTGATGAAGAAAAGAAAGCGACTTAAACCAAACCTTTTGTTACAAAAAAAGGTGCCCTATATAGAGCACCTTCTAATTATATGTAGCATAAAAGACTACTCTAAATATGTATAACCGTAAAGGCCGGAGCGATACATCGAAAGAAATTCCTTCCCCTCTTCCACGCTAATATTTCCACCCTTTACCGAAGAGGTTACCCAACTTTCAACGGTACGAACCATCTTCTTGGAATTGTACTGCACGTAGTCTAATACCTCAGCAACTGTCTCTCCATCAATAATTTGATCAATAGAGTAGCCATCCTTACCCACCGATACGTGAACCGCATTGGTATCGCCAAAGAGATTGTGCAAATCGCCCAAGATTTCTTGGTAAGCGCCCACAAGGAATACACCTATATAATACGATTCCTTCGACTTTATGGAGTGAACCGGTAAGTCGTAAGAGAAATTACGGGTGGAGATGAAGTTATCAATTTTGCCGTCCGAATCGCAGGTGATATCTTGAATGGTTGCGTTTCTATCGGGTTTCTCATCAAGCCTTTGAATGGGCATAATGGGAAATATCTGGTCGATCGCCCATGAATCGGGAAGCGACTGAAACAGGGAGAAGTTGCAAAAATACTTATCGGAAAGCAACTTAGGGAGCGATCTGAAATCCTCCATGCCGTGCTTTGTTTCACCGTTCATCTGGTTGATCTCTTTGGCAATGGACCAGAACAACCGCTCTACTTGAGCCCGAGTTTTAAGATCGAGTAGTCCAAGACTAAACCGATCAAGCGCCTCCTCGCGGATCTGCTGGGCATCATGCCACGTCTCAAGCATTCCGGTTTGGTTAAGCTTATCCCACAGCGAGTAAAGTTCGCAAACCAACTCATGTTCGTTTGGTCCCACTTCCTCCTCATCGTCCCACGTAGGAATGGACGTTGTTTCCAACACTTCAAATATGAGCACAGAATGATGAGCCGTGAGCGACCTACCCGATTCCGTGATAATATTTGGATGAGGAATGCCATTCTTATTGGCCGCATCTACAATGGTAAAGATAGAGTCGTTCACATACTCTTGAATGGAGTAGTTTACGCTGCTCTCACTGTTCGATGAGCGGGTGCCATCATAATCCACACCGAGTCCACCTCCAATATCTACAAAGTCGATGTTAAATCCCATTTTGTAGAGCTGCACATAAAACTGAGAAGCTTCGCGAAGGGCAATTTTGATGCGGCGAATCTTGTTTACTTGGCTCCCGATATGGAAGTGAACCAAGCGAAGACAATCCTTAAGCTTATTCTTCTCCAAGAAATCTAGTGCCTCAAGCAACTCGCTTGAGGTAAGTCCAAACTTGCTAACATCACCGCCCGAATCTTCCCACTTTCCACTACCGGAACTGGCAAGTTTGACACGAATACCGATGTTTGGCTTAATCTTTAAGCGACGCGAAATGGTAGCCACTAGCTTAAGCTCATTCAACTTCTCAATAACAATAAAAATGCGCTTGCCCATTTTCTGGGCTAGAAGTGCAAGTTCAATATAGTTTTCGTCCTTATACCCGTTGCAGATAATCAGCGAATCGCTATCGGTATTGATAGCAATAACGGCATGAAGTTCAGGTTTTGAACCGGCCTCCAGACCAATATTAAATTTTTTTCCGTGGCTGACAATCTCCTCAACAACGGGACGCATTTGGTTTACCTTTATGGGGTATATGATAAAATTCTGCGCCTTATATTCATACTCTTCGGCTGCTATCTTAAAGCAACTCGACATCTTTTCAATCCGGTTATCCAAAATATCCGGAAACCGTATCAGCATGGGAGCCGATACATCTCGGAGTGTAAGCTCCTCAACCAACTCCTTTAAATCGACCTCAACACCATTTTTTTTGGGTGTCACCACAACGTTGCCTTTGTCGTTGATCGAAAAATAGTTTACTCCCCAACCTGCTACGTTGTAGAGTTCGGCCGAATCATCAATACGCCACTTTCTCATTCGCTAAAATAATTACCCCTTTAATAATTTACTAACAACTAGTTACACTGGTTAAAAACCGCAGCGAAATTAGGCATTGTAAACCATAAATAATAACGATTCTCATTTTTTTTCACACATCGCTCATAAATATACGCAACACCTTGCATTTTTCAACAAAAAATCGCCACTAAAAAACACATACCATGCTACTGATGTGAATAATACATTAAAAAACGAAATGGTATAAATATTTATCCAAACATCGAATTAAGATGCATTGGTTGTTTCATCCTTTGGCGAAATTCCAAAAAAAGAGTTCTATAATACCTCAATCGAACAAAGGGGATCAAGGTTATCCATATTCCAACGGGCTCAATTGCTTCTAGCTAGAGGAATCTCAACATATCTATGATTGACCGGAGTGGTAAAAGAAGAATATAATTGCGAAACGCAACCAATCCATATCCAGCTGTTCCCCATAGTATAAGTCTCAGCAGGGGAAGCGCGAGGATACTGGACTCCCATATTCGCACAAGAAGCATAAGCCCGATTCCCCCAAATGCCAGTTTGATAAAATAATCTAACAAATTATAACCATCCACTCCAATTTGGTGGTCGGTGCATTGTATGGTGTCTTACTGCAAAAAAAATAGAATAATAAATATTGCTAGAATAGTTATATTTGCAGTATCTTCGTTCGTTATACTGCATTACTAAACAAAGGAGAATTGCATTACAATACGACTAAACTCATAAACCAATATTTATAGCAATTCTGTGTTCTATTGCAATTGCATCCTCATACGGGCAGCAACAGTCACATAAAGTAATCCAAACAAAACAGGGATATTACTAAACATTTTTCACTCCAAAACCTTTATATTCGTATCTCCAAAAAAAATTATCAGGGAGAATTTAATGTAACCATAAAAATGAGAACCCTTTTATTTCTACTTTTTGCTGGCATTATTACCGCGTGTAGCACAACGAATAATAGTTCGTCTCACTTTGAGGAGGATAGAATATTCTTAACTAGAAAGTATGTTGGCCAGTTCGTTACTTATCGTTACACTGAACCAGAACTCACAGGAATGCCGAATATTATTTGGATCAAAACATCCCGAGACACTATCTTTGGTAAAATATCGGCCTATAGTAAGAAATGTGATTTTGCAGTTGGAGACAGGCTCTATCTAAAAAGAACCTTTATCACTCCAGCTGGTTCTATGGGATACTGGAACTATACTATTGAGAACAATGTGGAAGTGCATTATCCATTAATTGACTATCAATCGGACAAAAAGGTCCTTATAGAAAACTGGTTTGAATAACAATTAACCTGATACCCGAACTGATTATTGGTATATTAAAATGAGCGGATTCACTCCAACAATTAATAATGCCCTAAAATACTAGAAAAGACCAGCCGCACGGCTGGTCTTTTTCGTTACTTTTACTCAGCAAACGCATTACTTACAAATGAACGATATGGAAAGTAATCATCTCAAAAACCAAGACACAACGCTTCGCCTACCATACCCGATTACCTCAGCCGACACCGATATGAATGCGCGCTTAAAGCTGAGTTCGCTGACAAATTTTCTAGTCCAAGCAGCCATTACTTCCGCCGATAGCCTTGGATTCGGCTTTGGAGGCTTACGTCAGCAAAAACTGTTTTGGGTACTAAGCCGACTAACCATAGAGATTGAAAGGCCTCTTACCTGGTATCAATCGTGCGAAGTAGAGACATGGCCCAAGGATTTGGATAAGATTCTATACCTGAGAGATTACTTAATTCGCAATCAGGAACAACAACTAGTTGCCAAGGCCACTTCAGGTTGGCTTGCTATTGATCTGAAAACCAAACGCCCAAAAACCTTTGAAGGCGATATCTCGATTTTCAACCAGCTAAAAGACAAGCATGCATTGAGCATTCTTCCCGAAAAACTATTTCCTGTAAAGGGAGGTAACGCGGTGGAGATCAAACCAACATTCTTCGATTTCGATTTGAATGGTCACGTTACCGCCACCCGCTATATCGACTGGATGATGGATACATTTCCCATTGATTTTCACAAAAACAACTATCCCAAGAAGTTATCAATAAACTTCCTAAAAGAGATCATGCCGGGCGAAGCAATCCAGCTAACTCACAGCAACAGCGATGAAAAATCGTTTTCGTTTGAAGGCTTCAACACAACCGCCAATACGTTTGCCTTCCGCGGATTGATTGAGTTTTAAACTCATCAACGATAAAACAAGAAAGGCCAACCTTGCGGTTGGCCTTTTCAATATATCATTAAGAATGCTTAGGCAAACTTATTCTTTAGGCGAACAACCCAATTTTTAACACGCGATTCGGTTTTTTCTGCTTCAAAATCCTCATCAATAGGAAGACCGATAAACTCACCGTCAATAACGGCTATCGACTCCTTGAACTCATACTCCTTAACCGAGCATCGACCTACAATCTTAGCATTTTTCTCCAGCAGACCGGTAGCAACCTCACCCATGGCATTCACAAAGTGGAAAGGGTAGGTTAAATGATCGCCCAACCCAAAAAGGGCAAAAGTCTTACCTTCAACCTTAACATTTGCCAACTCGGAACGAAATTGATTCCAATCCTTCTTTACTGCATCGGCTTGCCATGTTGCCTTTCCTATGGTAGAGCAACCAAATATTATGTTCTGAAAGCGCTCCACATCTGCTGCAGTTGCATCGTGCACAGGGATCAACTCTACGTTTTCCTCACCAAATTCTTTGGCGATTCTCTTGGCTACTCGCTCGGTGCTACCACCCACGGGTCCATAAAATATACCTACTTTATTCATAATAATTCTCTTTGCTACAAATATACAACTATTTTCCACTCTTTAGGCTTGCCAGCGAGAGAAGCACACCCAATGCAATTCCGAGGAGGGCTGCAAACAGCACGCGCATCTCAGCAGGGAGAAGGAATGTGATAGTATGTGCAGGTATCCAAAAGAAGGGAATTGTTTTCTTAAAAACAAAATTCCACTGAACATCCCAGTTCATTCCCGACATTATTTTACCAAAGTGTATTGGACGAAAAAGTCCCCCAACCTTACCACCATGCTGAACAATGTGAATATCTGTAATCTTGTGCAGGGTCATCATAACCGGAGCATAAATGGTATTCATAGCCGCAGATATGGAGAATGCCACAAGAAGTTTTGCCCATGAGAGATCGCCCTTCATAATTGCAGGAGCATCGGTTAGCCCAACGGCTGCAAGAAATTCTGGCATACCCTTCGAAAAGATTATAAAGGACATGTAGATAGTGAGTCCTAGAAATCCCCATACAATTGCACGAGGAATAAGGCCAAAGCCCTGCTTGTTGTAAACACCTTCACGTAATCGTAAGCCAATGGCTTCGCCAAAAGTAGCCAGCAATGCAAATTTAATGAAGCTGGTTACAAGTGCATGCTCCTTGTTGAATGTTTCGTAGAAACCGTAAACCGCATCGGAAAGAAAGAAGGGGAGAAAAAAAAGGATTACTCCCAATAGAACGTATAAATCTGATTTTTTCATTGTTGAAACGTTAAAAGTTAAAAGAAGAAGTCAAAGGAGTAAAAGAAGTTAGAAGAATGACTATCTAATGTTTTCTCTGCGCGTTTTGTGTAATTTTCCTCTGTGTTCTCTGTGGTTAAAAGAAGAAGTAAAAGAAGTAAAAGAAGTAAAAGAAGTAAAAGAAGTTAGAAGAATGAGTATCTAATGTTTTCTCTGCGCCTTCTGTGGTTAAAAGGAGAAGTCAAAGGAGTAAAAGGAGTAAAAGAAGTCAAAGAAGTTAGAAGAATGAGTATCTAATGTTTTCTTTGTGCTTCTCTGTTCTTTCCTCTGTGTTCTCTGTGGTTAAAAACAAAACCACTACAGCCTACTTTCTATTAAAAAAGAAATTAAATCCGGCTATAACTCGTTCCGAGATGTACTCCCATCGCAAGGCTACAAGAATAGCCAAAACAACGATAATCCAAATAAAACTCTTTTCCGTAGGCGTCAATGCCTGATACTTCTCCTTTAAACTCATACATCTTTATTTTTCAATCCGAATACGAGCATCTACAGCCACTACCCTATCCTTACGGCCGAGCAATGGATTTAAGTCCATCTCGAAAATCTCGGGAGCCACTGTAACCAATGCCGAAACTCTCGACACCATCTCAGCAAACAGCTCTTGGTTTACAGGCTCTTGTCCACGAACGCCTTCCAGAATCTTATAACTCTTAAGGCTCTTAATAAAGGTTGAAGCTTCAGCTACCGATATTGGTGCAATGCCTGCCTTAACGTCGTGCAACACCTCAATAAAGATACCACCAAGTCCGCATAGAACTAAGTGTCCAAACTTGTCCTCACGCTTTGCTCCCACAAACAGCTCAACACCCGAGAGCATAGGCTGAAGAAGAATAGCAGTAGTATCCTTAATGGTAATCATGCGATCGAACTCACGGGCTGCTGTCTCGGCATCCCTTACGTTGAGCACAACGCCACCAACATCGCTCTTGTGAACTGGTCCAACCACCTTCATTACTACAGGGTAGCCCAACTTTCCGGCTGCCTTTACGGCCTCCTCACGCGAAGTAACCACAGCCTCCCCGGCCCTAGTAATTCCGGCGGCATCAAGTAGTTCCTGAACTGCTTCAGGCGATAGGTATCCATTATCAACGCCATCGATCACTTTCCGTATTGCCTTTACATCAACCGTTGGCAGCTCTGCCACTTCAGGCATTGGCTTAGGGGTATGGTAAACCTTAGCTAAGGCATTACCAAAAACCACCTCGTCGGGGAAGTTTACCCGTCCCTTTGCGAGGAAGTGGGCAATTTCGTCCTTAACGTTAATTACTGATGGAAGAATTGGATATATGGGTTTCTTGCACGATTTCATTTTCTCGTGCAGCAAGTCGTACACATCGTAAACTGGGCAAAGACCAGGGCTACCAAAGATAACCGCCATGGCATCTACGTTATCAAAATCGTTTTCGCAGGCGTCGATAATAAGGCCCAAATGCTCGGCCGTTCCGGTTGCAAGGAAGTCAATTGGGTTGGCTACCGACGATCCGGCAAACAACTTTTCGAGTAATGCGCTTGCCTTTGGTCCCTCAATATGGGGAACATCGAGTCCGTTGTTGGAAAGGGCATCGGTAAGCATAACTGCCGGTCCGCCGGCATGGGTAATAATAGCAATGTTCTTGCCCTTTAGCTCAGGGTGCATAAAGATGGAGGCCACGGTAGCCAGCTCCTCTCGTCCACCGCAGCGCACAATACCCGCTTTGCGGAACAGTGCCTCTACAGCAACATCGGGACTTGCCATAGCACCCGTATGCGAGGAGGCGGCACGACTGCCTGCAGCCGAACTACCCGACTTAATAGCTGCAATCTTGCATCCCTTCCGAATGAGCGAGGAAGCATGCTTCAACAGCAAGTCGGGCTTATTTACACTCTCTACATAGAGCAACTTTATGGGCGAACTGGTCTTGGGATCGTAAGTCTCATCGAGATACTTGAGCACATCCTCCACACCCATTTGAGCGCTATTACCTACGGAGTAAACGCTATTAAATGTTAAGCCCTTAGGAATTCCTGCCTCCATAATAAACACGGCAGTGGCACCAGAGCCGCTAATAAAGTCGATGCCCTTAGGATCGAACGTAGGAATTGGAGTGGTGAAAACACCGGCATAGTTGGCGTTCATCATACCAATACAGTTTGGGCCAATAAGGCAACCGTTCACTGCATTGATGCTATCCACAATTTGTTGCTCCAGTTTTCCGCCCGCCTCGCTCTCCTCGTGAAATCCGGCAGAGAGGATAATAAATGCGCGGGTATTCTTCTCCTTGGTTAATGTTTCAACGGTAGCGGGACAAAATTTGGCGGCAATAGCCATAATTGCCAAATCAACCTGAGGCAATTCACTCACATCCCGGTATGCCTTTACACCCTGAACCTCATCTAATTTTGGATTAACGACAAATATTTTGCCTTTATAGCCACAATCAATTAGATTTTTCAGAACTTTCCCGCCCGGTTTTTGTATATCATCTGATCCTCCTACCACAACAATGCTTTGGGGATCGAGTAATTGCTTATTTACCATATCGTGTTGATAGTTTTTATTTCTTTCTGATTGCAAATATATGCCAATACACCCTTTACGCAAACGATTTATGCTGTAAAATAGAAAATAAGCTTTAGAGTGTAACAAATACGACAGTTAAAATTTCATTGTTTATTATCTTTGCTCCCTCAACGACTTCGCTACTATGATTCAATTGAACGAGATACTTTCCAAAAATGAGTTTACCAAGGAGGAAATTATTTACCTCCTTTCGCTAGAAGGACCTGAAAAAACAGCCCTCTTCGAAAAGTCTTCGGCCGTGAAGCTAGCCACCATTGGAAACAAGGTTTACTACCGTGGACTCATAGAGTTGTCCAATGTCTGCTCCAAGGATTGCCTCTACTGCGGAATCAGAAACAGCAACGAGAACGTTCATCGCTACAATATTACCGACGAGGAGGTGCTGGAGGTATCGAAGTTTGCGTGGGACAACAAGTATGGCAGCATTGCACTGCAATCGGGCGAGCTAAGGAGTCCTGCCTTTACAAAGCGCATAACCAACCTGCTGAAAAAGATAAAAGAGATGTCGAACGGCGAGTTGGGGGTTACCATCTCCCTTGGCGAGCAGGACGAGGCCACCTACCAAGAGTGGTTCGATGCCGGAGCACACCGCTACCTCCTTCGAATAGAAGTTTCGAACCCAGCCCTATACTACAAATACCATCCGGGCGACCACTCCTACGAGGAGCGGTTAGAGTGCCTGAGAGCGCTCAAGAGAATTGGCTACCAAACAGGAACCGGGGTAATGGTTGGGCTTCCTTTCCAAACCCTCGATGACCTTGCCGACGACCTGCTATTTATGAAGGATATGGATGTACACATGGTAGGCATGGGTCCCTTTGTGGAACACCATGATACACCACTCTATAAATACTCCAACTTACTATTGCCAAAGGAAGAGCGCTTTACGCTTACCCTGAAGATGATTGCCATTCTTAGGCTGATGATGCCCGATATAAACATGGTGGCAGCAACGGCCATGCAGGCCATCGATCCGCTGGGGCGCGAGAAGGCCATTAAGGTTGGCGCCAACATTCTAATGCCCAACATTACCCCCGGCAAGTACCGCGACGACTACAAGCTGTACGAGAATAAGCCCTGCACCGACGATGCTGCGGAGGACTGCAAGAACTGTCTTGAAGCACGCGTACACATTGCCGGCCACGAGGTGGGCTACGGCGAGTGGGGCGATTCGAAGCATTTTGGGAAGTAGATAGGAAGTCGGGAGTCCGAAGACGGAAGTCCGAAGACCGAAGACTTTGATTAAAAACCAAAGCGAGTTGGATCTATTCGCTTTGCTCATGAGCCAAGGGGTTTGGCTAGGCGCGATATTCCGCGCAATAGCATACTTGTGGCGGGTGGTATTCGTGGCTGTGTGCGTTAATTACTTGGTTTCATTTTCGTTCCAATAGTAGCTGTCGGGGTACATCCGCTGGCCAAAAATGGCTGTGCCCACTCTTACAATTGTAGCACCTTCGTCAATGGCTGCCTCAAGGTCGTTGCTCATGCCCATTGAAAGCTCTTTCATTTCGACATTTGGAATGTTTTGCTGGATAATTTCGAGCTGCAGCTTTTTAAGGAGTTTAAAGCATTGTCTTACTTTTTCAGTTTCGGCACTAAAAAGCCCAATAGTCATCAAGCCTTTTATGTGCAAAGACTCTAGCTGCGAAACCTGCTTTACGAGCTCAACTGCATCTTCAGGGCTAACACCAAACTTGCTTTCTTCGGCCGATGTATTTACCTGAATAAATACATCCATTTTCTTTTGCTCATACATCAGGCGTTGATGCAGTTTTTCAGCCAAATCATACCTGTCGAGCGATTCAATACAGGTTACATCGCACTTTAAAATATCCTTTATTTTGTTGGTTTGTAGATGCCCTATAAAATGCTTTTTGTGCGGAGTGTGTATCAGTGCGTCAAATTTTTCTTTGAGTTCCTGAACTTTGTTTTCACCTATCAAAGTTTCGCCTGCTTCAAGCGCAACTTTAATGCCTTCGGCCGAAACAGTTTTAGTTGCCAAAAGCAACTTTACCTCTTGAGGATTTCGTCCCGATTTTTCGCAAGCAGCTGATATCCGTTTCTTAATTAGGGCAAGGTTGTTCAATACGTCACTCATGCTTTTATCCTTTTAAGTCAGTATTATTCAATGGGCTCACATTCATTTTTCGGCAACTGCTGGCTGCTTGGCAATGCGGCCAAGAGCAAAGAAACCCGCAGCAAACCACCAGATAGCAAGCATAAATTACACTATGTAAAGAGGAGAACCATAAAAGGAACACTAAACTCTGAATGTAGTTCAACCGAGCGGCAATCGCTTCGGTAAAGAGCCGTGGGGTTATCGCTGGGCGCTAAGTGCGGCTTAAAGTCCTATTTATTAGGCATTATTTATATCTATATCTTGCTGTATTTTTGTCCCCAATTTTTTCTATTAATCCATTTTCTACAGCAAATTTCAAATCTCGACTTGCAGTTGCTGATGAAATTTCTCTAAAACTCATTAGGTATTCTTTCCGCGTAAAATAGTCTTTTTTTACAAGTGATTTAAAAAGGTTTAACCTGTCAATATTTGTTAAGCTTACATTCTGAATACTTAACAATTCTTCTAAAGACTCAAGAATAATTTCAAGCATAAATTCTATAAAAACAGTTGATTCTCCTGTATTGTCAGATTTTCCAAGTGATTCATAATACTGTTCTTGACGTTCTTTTATTAATGTTTCAATCGGCAAATATTCAAAAACAGGATATGAGTCTTTTAAAATTAGAGTTTGCCATAATCTGCCCATTCTTCCGTTTCCATCAATGAATGGATGAATAAATTCCATTTCATAATGAAATACACAACTTTTAGTTAAATTTAAATCATCCCCATTTTTCAAATATTCAAACAAGTCATTCATTAGCGGCTTAAGCATTTCGCTTGGAGGAGCTATATGTGTAACTTCAGAGCCTTTAACAATTCCAACCGATTTGGTTCTAAGTCTGCCTGCTGATTCAATTAGTCCTTTCATTAATATTCCATGAGCTTCACAGAATGAGTCAAAATTATATGGATTCAAATTGTCCAGATAATCATAAACCGCAATTGCATTCTTAACTTCCAATATGTCTTTTTTCGGTCCAATTACCCTTTTGTTTTCAACAATTGCCGTAATTTGTTCAATAGTTAAGGTATTGCCTTCAATTTCAAGTGAGGAGTGGATTGTCTTAATCCTATTTTTCTTCCTTAATTCAGTCGGCGGCTTACTCAAATGTGCAGAGTTAACTTCTCCAATTTTCTCAGAAATAGAAGCTACTAGTTTTAAAATCTTTCCTGTTATTTTGTATGGTGGTTTCATTTATTCATTTTTTGATAGTATCATATGATAGTATCAAAGATAATGGATTTGATTCAATATGCAAGAAACTTTCTGTTTAGCTTGATATTTCGGTGATATTGTGCCACTTGTTTCGGTGATATTGTGCCACAAAAAAAGGATGATTTCGTGACCAAATTTATGAATTAATTTGAGTTTTTTTCATCTTGTTTTTTCTCATTG
>NZ_FMYP01000030.1 GCF_900096565.1 Williamwhitmania taraxaci | reverse complement strand
CGTGCAGTAATCCTGCCAAAGTGAAACCTTTTTCAACCCGTGTATGGGCGTTCCGGTAAGCATAGTAAAGGTCTTGCCGCACGTTTTGCACTTGGAGCGCTGCCTCCCATTGAACATGCTGTGCTTAATGATCATGCTGCTCGAGCAGTGGGGGCAGACTTTCGCCTCCCCCAGCTGAGCCGTAAGTGATGCATCCGTATTTTTCAGCTCCCGCATTACCGTAACGCGCTCTTGTTCTGTCAACTGTTTTGCGAGTTCTCGGATTTGTTCAATTATTGTCATATCATAGAGACTTTCCACTAAGATAAGCAAATTTTTGCAACAACATTATCACTGAATAGAGCCAAAACTTAAGATACTATTTGTACATTTGCCCACTATGACTATAGACATTAGCCAAATATCGACTAAAATTGAAAGCTATCGGCTGGATGGAAAGCGGATTTTCACCACTTCTTCATTTCAAACCCATAGTATAGCGCTACTGCATATCATTAGCAGGATAGATAAGTCTATCCCAGTTTACTTCCTCAACACAGGATATCTTTTCCCAAAAACCATAGAGTATAAAGATCAAGTTGCAGAGGAGTTTGGACTCACCGTTATCGACCTAAAG
Source organism: Williamwhitmania taraxaci (assembly GCF_900096565.1). Lineage (NCBI taxonomy): Bacteria > Pseudomonadati > Bacteroidota > Bacteroidia > Bacteroidales > Williamwhitmaniaceae > Williamwhitmania > Williamwhitmania taraxaci. The sequence goes on along the minus strand of NZ_FMYP01000030.1, from coordinate 46,154 downwards.
CCCGCTACTGCCAAATACCAGCAAAAAGATGTCGATGGACAATTACTCTTTGCCAGCGATCCGGACTATTGCTGCCATATCAATAAGGTACTTCCACTAGAATTGCTATTGCCACAATTCGATATTTGGATTAATGGCATCCGAGCCGACCAAACAGCCGAGCGCAGTGCCATGAGCCAAGAACAGCCTGCACCACACAACGTTGTTCGCTATCACCCAATGCTCAACTGGACAAAGCAAGACATCTACAGCTACATAAAAGAATACAACCTACCCCGGCATCCACTCGACCCACTAGGATACAGTAGCATAGGCTGCGAACCTTGCACACACAAGCCCAACCTCAATGACCTTGAACGTTCAGGACGATGGGCGGGTTTAAACAAAACCGAGTGTGGCATAAATACCGAATTAATTATCAAACCCAACAACCAATAGTATAATGAAGATTTTAATTACCGGCGCAGCAGGATATATTGGAAGTGAACTCTGTCGCTACTACACCAACCAGCTCTCCATTTCAACGGTTATTGCCTACGACAACTTCTCGAAGGGCGCAAATGGTTTGCTTGACGCTGGTATTAATCGTAAGAAACTTCAAACATTCAAGGCCGACATTCTCGACAACTTTAAGCTTCGAAAAGCCCTTTCGGGTATCGATCTAGTTATTCATGCGGCAGGAGTTGGATCCACTTACAATACTGCAGACAAGGACATTCACCACTATGAACAAGTAAACCACTGGGGTACCGCAGAATTAGTTGGAATCCTTGAGGAGAAAAAGATAATCCGCTTAATCTACCTCTCCACCACCGATGTTATTGGCTACACAACTCAAGCCGATAACATTTCTCAATCCCAACACATATCAGCATTTGCCTCATCACTTGGTCGTGCCGAAGAGGAGATTGAGCGCTTAATAGCCCGAAAACGAGCCACAATTTTACGCATTGGAGAGGTTGTTGGAAAAAGCCCAAACCAAGATACCGAATCGCCTTTAAACAATATGGTTGCTGACGCCATCCTACTCAACAGGGTTCAAATTATCGGCAACGGGAACAACCAATTCCCTTACACACACATGGGTTCTATCATTGGTGCCTGCGATGCTATTATTTCCGAAAAGTTGGATTGTGGAACCTACAATCTTGTGGATGGCAACACAATGCTAAGAGAGGCCGCCGACATAATTATGGAAAGCATCCCTGAACTAGAGGTTGTTTTCGTGGCCCACCACTTCCAACCGGCAGCCTCCGAAGTGAGCAATTCACTTCCGGAGTCCATAAAAAAAGAGATCCCGTTGCAGGAATCTCTTATGATGTTTCTTGAATCGTTTCAAGTAAAATAATTTATTTCCCCCTAAATAGATATAGAAATCCCTTTTGAGGCGCCAAAACCTTGTCATCGCGATCGACTACATAGTAGTACACACCGTCAATCAGTTCTTGTCCAAATAGTGTTTTTCCATCCCATCGAACCACTGCGGCATGCTCTTCATAAACCAACGCACCAGCCCTACTATAAATCTTCACCGACAACTTATCCTTACCATTACTAACAATAGACCAAACATCATTTACTCCATCTCCATCGGGCGAGAAAACGTTTGGTACCGAAAGAGAATCTTCAACCACGACACTTTTATCTGATGAGAACGTGCATCCTGGAGGGGCCGTTGAAGTAACTATTACATTTACTTTGTAACCTCCTGCCGCGGGAAAGGTATAGGCAAATTCCGAATCGGTAATTGCAGGAACTAAAGGAACATCATCAACTGACCAGTTAAAGGTATAACCACTTGGGGAAGCAAGTATTGGACATCCAATGCGGTAAGCGTATGTAGACAGGCCGAAAGTAGTATTATCGCGCGTGGCAGAAATAATCATTTCCCACGGCTTAATAGATTCCGTTAACTGGTTAGCAACATCACCATCGACAACAGCAGTAACATTATAGGCACCTTTTGCAACATAAGTATTAGTGACCGTAGTCCCTGTGCCCATATTCCCATCACCAAAATCCCAAGCATAAGTTGATGAAACGACAGGGGCAATTACAGAAAATTCAATTATGGGCTTACAGTCAACACTTAAACCAATCTGCTTAACATTAAAGTTGGCAGTTTGCGATTTGGCCCCCACCACTATGAGCAAAAATATGTAGGTAAACACTATTCTTTTATCCATCGAAACTTTAATTAAATGGTAACCATATATTTTCTTGACGAATCAACTAAACCGGCCCGTCAGTTTTTTTACAACTCTAAAATTATAAAAAAATTCTTTGGCAAACACCCGTAGTACAGTATAAAAAGGGATAGCCAATAGCATTCCGGCTATTCCAGCGACACTTCCCGCCACTAAAATAACTAAAAAAATCTCTAGCGGGTGTGCATTTACACTACTAGAGTAAATAAATGGCTGAAAGAAAAAGGCATCAATTGCATCCACAACAATGTAAACAATGCCCATCGAAATGGCCAAGTGTACCAATTGCGTAGAACTGTGTGTTTCCAAGTTTGTGGCCACACCTATCAAAATGCCTAATAAAGCGGCTAAGATAGGCCCAACGTAAGGTATTACATTTAGCACACCGGCAAGGAGTCCAATCACCAATGCTTGCGTAAAAGGTATGCCCACAATGGTATGCCCCACGGTAACCAGCGTAATTATGCACAACACATCAAGCACGATACCAATAAAATATCGAGTAAGAAGATTCTTAATCGAATCTAAGGCACGAGTTACATTTTCTTCATACTTTTCGGGAAAGACGAGCAACAATCCCTCAAAAAACAGCTTATCATCCTTTAGAAAGAAGAACGTAATAAAGGAGATTGAAAAAGCCGCCACAAACAAGTTCCCCAGCATAGAAGCTATACTAGAAAAGAGATTCGTGAGCATGGCAACATTCAAAACTGAACTTATCCGCTGCTCAATAAGAACGTCCACAGAAAAACCGCTCGAAGCCGCGGGAATATTTTCTTGAATGAATCGCTCAACTCCGGCAATAGGCTTGCTAAATGTTTCCACAAGCATTGGTATATTCACACTCGAAAGTTGGGTAGCTTGGTTGGCTACAAGCGGTATAAATATCCTGAAAAACAATACTATAACAAACCACAAAAGCATAAGAGTAACAGCGGCGCTTAAAGCCCGAGGAATTCGCCACCGATAGATAGGAACTTTTCCCAATAAATCGACCAAAGGCTTACCAATTAATGACAGTACAGCAGAGATAAGAATATAGGCAACAATTCCCTGGAAATACCAAACAAGAAAGCATATAACCGCAGTTAAAGTAATGCCAATTACATATCGAGCCAGCTTGTTCATAACTAAATCCTTTATGCTTTAAACCAACAAAGTTCTCAGTAATCAAAGGTAAACTTTTTTAATTCACTAAATCAAACAAAACCTAGAATTGTATGCCCACAACCCATATTGGCGAAATTGCAGCATTAGCAACAGCCTTTTTCTGGACCATAACCGCCATCTCATTCGAAATTGCCGGCAAAAAGGTTGGATCGCTTTCAGTAAACCTGATACGACTAGTGATTGCATTTACCTTCCTTACGCTTTACAACTTTGCGGTAAGAGGCTTACCTTTTCCCATCGACGCTACGGCAGAGCAATGGTTTTGGCTCTCAATTTCCGGAATCGTTGGATTTGTCCTTGGTGATCTTCTACTATTTCAGGCCTATGTTGTAATTGGCGCTAGAATTTCGATGCTCATTATGGCATTGGCACCCTTTGTGGCTGCTATTATTGGATGGTTTGTTCTTGGAGAAACCATGAGTGGGAAGCAATTCCTTGCCCTAATGCTTACATTTTCGGGTATCTGTATCGTGGTTTTAAAACGACCATTAAACGAAAATGGGGAGAAGATGAAAAAGCTGCGATTCAAGTATCCTTTGGCAGGTTTACTACTCGCATTTGGAGGCGCAGTTGGGCAAGGTGGTGGACTTGTTCTAAGCAAGTTAGGAATGGGAGATTATAATCCATTTGCCGCTTCCCAAATACGAGTTCTAACCGGAATCGTAGGCTTCACGCTTATATTCATATTTCTTCGCAGGTTAAATGAAACCGTGGAATCGGTAAAAAACAAAAGAGCCATGCTGTTCATTACCCTAGGAGCATTCTTTGGACCCTTCCTTGGTGTTTCCTTTTCACTTCTTGCCATTCAACATACAACAACGGGTATTGCGTCTACCATTATGTCGATTGTACCAATCCTTATCATTCCGGCCTCGGTTCTCATCTTCAAGGAGAAATTCAACCTAGTAGAACTTATTGGTGCCGCAATTTCGCTAGCTGGAGTTACGATGTTCTTCTTATAATTAACAGAATCGTATCACAAAAAAATGAGGAATATGCCAAAACATATTCCTCATTTTTTGTGTGGTGTCGTTCGAAGGTTATTTAAACCTTGCAATATTGGTTTGGGTTCCAACAACCTTTTGGTTCAAGGACACCTCAATCTTGGCATCGAGAGGCAGAAATATGTCTACCCTTGAGCCAAACTTAATGAATCCCATTTGCTCACCGGCATTAACCGGAGTTCCCTCCTTAGCATAACAAATAATACGGCGGGCTACATATCCAGCAATTTGGCGAAAAAGGATAGCAGTACCATTTGAGTGACGAACTACAACACTGGTGCGCTCGTTAAGCTCCGACGATTTAGGATGCCAAGCAACCAGATACTTTCCTTGATGGTGACGAAAATACTCAACAGTTCCTTTAAACGAGAACCAGTTGATATGTACATTCCAAACCGACATAAAGATAGAAACCTGAATGCGTGGTTCCTTAAAGAATTCATTTTCAACAACCTCTTCAATTACGACAACGGTGCCATCGCAAGGAGAAAGCAGCATTCCCTCCTCATGCTGAACAACGCGAACAGGCACTCTGAAAAACCGTAAAGTAAAAACTAAGAGGAACAATGAAACGAAGGCAAGAAAGCCAAAAACGTATACGGGTAAGAAATAGAAGAACAAAAGGTTGGCTACAAGCAACCCAATCAACAATCCTCGAATAATACCAAACCCTTCCTTATGTATGCGCATCTATTTTTTCTTAATGGTTAAACAACTATCAACTGCAAATAAACAAAAACTATTGGAGATGCAAAAAATACCGCATCAAATCGATCAAGAAAACCACCATGACCCGGCATAATATTGCCAGAATCCTTAACCTGAAGGCTCCGTTTATACATCGATTCTATTAAATCGCCAAACACACCAGCTACCGATACAATTAGGGCCATAACCAACCATACGTGAATGGGCAAATCGGTGAATAACTGCGAGAGTAATGCTCCCATTCCCATCGCAATAGCTATACCGCCAAAGAAACCTTCCCACGATTTCTTTGGAGAAATACGAGGAAATAGGCGATGCTTTCCAATGGACATCCCCACCAAATAGGCACCGGTATCATTGGCCCAAAGCAACAGAAAAAAACCAAGCACTAACCCAAAATCATAAGTTGCGCCACCAATAGAAGGTGTAAACGCAATATAGTTCATTAAGGATAAGGGACCAGCAATATATACAATGCCAAGTAAGGTATAGGCTATATTGGTAAATGGTCGACTGTGGTTCCTATACATCTCCACAACAAAAACCCCCATACTCAGAGGGATGAAGGCATAAAACATTATAGGCAAATCGACGCTACCACTGGCATGCAAATAGGTGCATAGAAACAGCAACAAACCTAACGCTACACCAAGGAACATTTGGGGTCTTACCCGCACTTTTAACGAAAGGCGATAAAACTCAAAAAGGGAGCCAACCAATATGGCCCCCATTAGTAATGCAAAGGTTATCTGTCCGAGGTAAACGCTCCCGATTACCAAAACTGCGAAGACAATCCCGCTAATTGCTCGAATTACAAAGTTGCTAAGCTTCAATTTAAAAATCTTTTAACAGGTTGGTTGCCATCTCTACGTCTTCTTGAGCCACATAAACCTCCACATCTCCAATGGTAACATAAAAAGAATCCTTCTTATTTACCACCATAGCCATAAGGTCATTATTGGCAAGATGTTGGCGGGCCAATTCGGCCTTAAAAATTTGATCACAACAATAAACAGCAACCCAACCTTCCATGATTATTCAATTACTTTATCCTTGTTATCGATACCTGTCAAACTTGGTTGCTCGCGCTCTAACGCTGGAGGAGTAACCCCTTTTCGCTTACCAAACAAAACCTCAAGGTCGTCGCTAAAGATAACCTCTCGCTCAAGCAACTGCTCGGCCAGCTGAGTTAGGCCATCCATATGCTCCCGCAAAACAACCTTTGCGCGGTCGTATTCCCGAGCCACAAGTTCTTTCACTTCGGCATCAATCAGTTTTGCCGTTTCTTCCGAGTATGGTTTACCAAACGAAAACTCTGATTGTCCAGAAGAATCATAGAAACTTAAATTACCTACCTTTTCGCTCATACCAAAATAGGTAACCATGGCATAAGCTTGCTTAGTAACCTTTTCGAGGTCGTTCAGCGCGCCAGTGGAGACCTTTCCAAAAACCACCTCTTCCGAAGCACGACCACCAAGGGTTGCGCACATCTCGTCCAAGAGTTGCTCCTTGGTTGTAATCATACGCTCTTCGGGCAAATACCATGCTGCGCCCAATGAACGTCCGCGAGGAATAATGGTAACCTTTAGGAGTGGGTTGGCATGTTCCAACAACCAGCTAACAGTAGCATGGCCGCCCTCATGGAAAGCAATTACCCGCTTTTCTTCTAGTGATATTATCTTATTCTTCTTCTCTAAACCAGCGACAATTCGATCTACTGCATCGAGAAAATCTTGTTTTTCAACAACATCTTTATTTTTACGTGCAGCAATAAGCGCTGCTTCATTACAAACATTTGCAATATCGGCACCGGAGAATCCGGGAGTCTGCTTTGCAAGGAACTCACTATCGAAAACTGCTGGAAGTTTCAGTGGTCGCAAGTGGACCTTAAATATCTCCAGACGTTCTTTGGAATCGGGAAGTTCTACGTGTATTTGTCTATCGAAACGACCGGCACGAAGTAAAGCCCTATCGAGAATATCGGCACGGTTAGTTGCGGCCAAAATGATTACACCACTGTTCGTTCCAAAACCATCCATCTCGGTAAGAAGTTGGTTGAGGGTATTCTCACGCTCATCGTTTGAAGAAAAGTTTGCGTTTTTACCACGCGCTCTACCAATTGCATCGATCTCGTCAATAAATACTATACATGGAGATTTTTCTTTTGCCTGTTTAAAGAGGTCTCTTACCCTTGAGGCGCCAACTCCAACAAACATTTCAACGAAATCGGATCCACTGAGAGAGAAGAATGGCACATTCGCTTCTCCGGCAACAGCCTTAGCCAACAGCGTTTTTCCGGTACCCGGAGGTCCAACTAACAAGGCACCCTTAGGAATTTTACCTCCTAGGTCGGTGTATTTTTTTGGATTCTTAAGGAAATCAACAATCTCCATGATTTCTACCTTGGCCTCTTCGAGACCGGCAACATCGCTGAAGTTGATTTTTACGTTTGATTCCTTATCAAAAAGTTGAGCTCGCGATTTACCTACATTGAAAATATTACCGCCACCGCCACCGCCGGCACCACGATTCATCCTACGAAATATGAATACCCAAAAACCAATAATCAACAGGAATGGCAGTAACCATCCTAGTATGCTATAGTAGTCGGACTCCTCGATATACTCGGGATAAATCTTTTCGGCCTCAGGCGTTGCAGTTTGAGCCTCGCTTAGGTTCTTCTCAAAGGTTTCTACATTACCAATGGTAAAAAAGAAGTGAGGTCCAGCCTTGGGCACCTGAGACACACCCTTAGAGAGTTGGTCCTTGTATGTAGGAATACTCTTCTCTTTGAGATAAACATCCACACGGCCTTTATTGCGCACAGATACAATCTTTTGCACATCCCCCTTGGCAAGCATTTTCATCTTCACATCTTGCCAGTTGGTTTCTACGGCGCTTCCGGCGCTGAAGAAAAACTGCATCCCAATAAGGGCAATAGCAACCAATCCGTAAACCCAGTAAATACTAAATTTCTGTTTTGGTGATTTGCTGCTGTTTAACTCATTATCCATAATCAAATATCTTTTGTTTTTTTAGACAATGCTAATCGAGATCCTTATATATCTCGGTTTTAGCGTCAGCCCAGAGTTGGTCAAGTCTATAAAAGTCGCGTGCCTCGGTACGAAATACGTGAACCATTATGTCGAAGTAATCCAAAACCACCCAGTAGGCATTTTGGTATCCATCGGTGCGCAAAACTTTCTCACCGCATTTTTCCAATACCACTTCTTCTATAGACTGCCCTATTGCTTCAACTTGTATGCCAGAATCAGCATTGCAAATAATATAGTAGGAGCAAACTGCATTATGGAGTGTTCTCATGTCTAGAGCTACAACGCCATGTCCTTTTTTATTTTGAATTCCTTCTACAATCGCGGCCAAAAGTCCCTCAGTGTCAACTGTCTTCTTCATCATCAAATCTAAAATCAAAAACTACTTATTTCTGAACGCAAAGGTAATTTTTTTTCATTAATAACATTGCCTTTCTGGCAGGTGCGCATTTAATTCCATAGCGCCAAACCTGTCATTGTGGTTTACCTTTCTTACATTTGCACCTTAAAAGTTTGAAAAGCATGAGCAGCCAAATTCAACTTCTCAAGTACCCGGTAATTGACTCTACCAACAGTTTTGCGCACCAAATGGTTGCAACCCAAAGACCCGAATTAGAAACAGTAATTTGGGCCATGGAACAATCGAACGGACGGGGCCAACGCGATAACAAGTGGCTTGTAGAGCCTGGCAAAAACCTCACATTCAGCATAATTATCTACCCACATTACCTCCCCATCAATCGGCAATTCTCATTATCACAAGCCACTGCAATTGCAATTGCCGAGGTATTATCGGATTTAATCCCGAACAACACAGTGGCCATAAAGTGGCCAAACGACATTTATGTCGATGACAAAAAAATCGGAGGTCTACTGCTCGAGCACTCCATCATGGGCAGTTCCATCGATTACTCAATTGCAGGCATTGGCATAAACGTTAACCAAGAAAGTTTTCCCGAAAGTTTGCCAAATCCAACATCGATGAATATTGCCACAAAAAAAGAATACGATTTAGAAAAACTACTGGAAGTTTTGGTTCGATCCTTCTTTGCACAAATGGAGAGAATTAAGGCGGAAATGTATGAAGAGATTCACGCCGACTACAAGCGTAGACTCTTTCGAAAGGAGGGCTATCACCTGTTCGAGACTGACAAAGGACAATTTACTGCCAAAATAGCAGACATACGGCAATCGGGTGAGCTCATACTGGAAGTTGCCAACGGCAATCAAACAGCCTATGCCTTTAAAGAGGTTGGATACATTCTCTAAACTATTGCTTATAAGCACAAAAGCAAGCGGACTTGAATTAAAATCAAGTCCGCTTGCATTTTTATAATGAATTGTAACCAAAACGGATCACCAAAGAGTGAAACAATTCGCTAATATATCACAACACTCGGTCAACCACCATCCATTTAGTTCACCTCATGATCAAACCGAAGTATCTATGATTTATTAAACACCATCGCAATATGATCGGCCATAGCATCTAGTCCTTCAGTTAGTTTGTTTTTCAAGAGTGCCTTCATCATAAAATTGAGATCGGCCTTGATGGTAAGTTTAAGTTTGGTATCCTTCTCACCAACCTGCTTTAACTGAACCCACAAGGAAAAATCGATTGGCGCCCCATCTCCGGAAATCTTAATTGTTTTGAATGGCTCTCGTTCAATGATTTTTAGTCCTGTTTCAATTCCTTTAACTTTAATTCGACAGGTATCTTCGGTGGCCGTCCAGCTATCAACCTTATCGGAGGGAATGAAAGGTGTGAAATTGCTAAACTTTGAGATAAAATCAAAAATCTCCTGATCGTTACGAACAATCGTAACGACCTTGCTTTCGTATGTATCCATATTTTATTATTTATTCCAGGTTTCAGGGCTATTGCGCCACTTGCCCAAAGTTTCGAGGCTTGCCGAATCGACGTAGTTCATTTCAATGGCTTCGGGAATGAGCACTTCATAGTTGCTGAGTGTAACCAGCTTGCAACCTGCCTTTTCAAAAGCCAACTGAGCCTGCGGAAATCCATAGGTAAAGATGGCCATCATACCCAAAACATCGCAACCGGCATTACGCAATGCCTCCACTGCAGCCAAACTACTTGCTCCTGTAGATATAAGATCCTCTATAACGACAACCTTTTGCCCAAATTTGATCTCACCCTCAATAAGATTCGTAAGGCCATGACCTTTGGGTGCCGATCGAACATAGGAAAACGGCATATCCAACGCCTCGGCAACAAGTACACCATGAGCAATTGCTCCAGTGGCAACACCGGCAATGGCATTAGCAGTAGGAAACTCTTCCTTAAGCAATTTACAGAATGCATTACGAATATCACCTCTTACAGAAGGATAAGCTAATGTCTTTCTATTATCACAGTATATTGGGGAATTCCAACCCGAGGCCCACACAAATGGATTTGCAGGATTTAATTTAATTGCATTAATTTGCAACAATTCCCGCGCTATCAGTTTTTCTATACTTTTCATAACGCAAATGTATAAAGTTTTTTTCAACCACAGGTCAATTGAGTTCGTAAGTAAAGACTTTCAAGTAGCCGGGTTAAACGAAGCTTTTTTTTATTTCATCCAAGATAATGGTGAAATTTCGCGCATATTAAGGTTTTTCCACAACACTTCGAGTATTCACTGCCTAGTAATTGTTTCGGAAAACCCCAAGGAGACCTTTAAGGTTTTCAACTTCCACTTTATGCCAATTACCGCAGCAGGCGGCTTTGTAGTAAACCCGGCAGGCGAAATTCTATTGATAAACCGGCACAAAAAATGGGATCTACCCAAGGGTAAAGCAGAGGAAGGCGAAATCCCAAGTGAAACAGCTCTACGCGAAGTAGAGGAGGAATGTGGGATACAAAACATTTCCATTGAATGCTCACTTGGAGAAACCTACCATACCTATAAGCTCAATGGAATCCCATCCATCAAGAAAACGTACTGGTTTCTAATGCGGTTCAATGGAACCGAGACACCAACACCACAACTCGAAGAAGATATCCATGAAGTTCGCTGGGTAAACCCGATTGAAATAGACACATATCTAGCAAACACCTACAACTCACTTCTCGACATCTTCGTAAGGGGTGTCCAGCAACTATAGGTCGCCCCGCGACTTAAGCAGGTCAAAAAATTTCAATTCAAATTTTTCGGAAGGTGCCGCTGCAGGAGAAATAAGAATCCGGCCATCGGGTGCAATCACAAAAAAAGAGGGAAAAGCACGAACATCAAAATCGGTTATTACCTCCGGTTTATTCTTGTAGTACAAAAATATCCAGTCATACCCAGTTTGCTCCACAAAACTTTTCAGTTCCGCCTCACTTTCGTCGGACATGATTGAGACAATTGTGAGATACTTGTCATACTTCTTTTTTATAGCCACCATGCTCTTAAATTCCTGAAGGCAGGAATAGCTTGCCGAAGTTCCAAAATTCAGATAAACGTATTTCCCTTTATACTCATCGAGGCTGTGCTTATTCCCTGCCAGATCGAAAAGTTCAAACTTTGGTGGAACAAATCCCGGCAATAGTTTAGTAACCTTTTCCCGAATATTCTGGGCGATAACCCTATGCTCGGGAATGGAAGTATTGAAGTACAGGGAATCTAATATTATAAGCAAAGAAGAGCGGGAAAACTTATCGTCGTAAAAACCATCGTGCAGGCTCTTCAGGACTACCGCCTCCATCAAGGTATCGTTGGAAAGCACCTCGTTTTGGCGTAGAACCTTTTTCAGCAAGGCATAGCTATGCTTGGCACCAATGGCGTCGATTAATTCTTTCCCTCTGCTTGCGCGCGAGTAAAAAACAAAGTAGCGGTCATAAACTTTATTAAATAGATCCATGTAGGCAGGATTGGCATACTGCACCGGTTTGTTGAGAAAGTAAGCATCTGAAAGGGCCCGCGCCTTCCGGTGCATGGTCATTTGTTCAAGAAATCCCATTCGGTATAACCGATAGGCATCAAAGAACGGCTGGTGATAGTTGGAGTATAGGGTATCAAGCCGCAAAACCAAGGAGTCAACCTCCACAAGGCTCTTTTGCTCAAAAGCCTTATTTACGGCGCTGTTGTATTCGGCATTATAAACAATATCGAATGTTCCAATGAGGTAATTCAACTCTCCGGGTGATGACTCTTCCACCCCAAGATGAATCTCATCGGGCTTAAAATATGGATTCAACCGGTCGGCCTCACGTAAAGGGGTGTAGGGAGGAAGAATAAGGTGGTAGGTCTTACCTTTCTCTGCGTAAAAATAACCACGAATAGCACCAAGATCAACGAACACTTGAGTGGTTTCCTCCAGCACAAAACGAGTATTAAAGCACCCTTCTGTTGAAAGTTTAACGGTTGCCAATTGGGCGGTTGAATTCGAAATGCGATCGGTAAAGCGATAAAAGACAATCTCCATCCCATCGTATTCAGGAGCACAACCCTGGAGCGAAACTTTCTGAGAAAAAAGGGTAATGCTTACAACGAGCAAAAGCAAGAGCAGTCCAGCGAATTTGTACAATCGCGCCATACTTGTAAATCAGATTTAGACCGGTAAAACGTTCCTTGAGCGGTTATATTTTACGAACGATTCAACTCGTTCATATAATCGGCAATATTGATGCTCTTCGGAATAAACATATTTGCATCGCCACCATGGATAAGGATATCCCGCACAATTGTAGAGTTTACAGGGGTAAGTTCGGGTGATGTGAGCAAGAAAACTGTTTCGAGGTTCTCATCCATCATCCTATTAACCTGAGCAATAGCTCGCTCAAATTCAAAATCGGATGCAGTCCTAAGCCCACGAAGGAGGTAGCCGGCGTTAATGCCCTTGCAAAAATCGACCGTTAATCCCTGATAGCTACTCACCGTAACGTTTGGGTATGCCTCGAAAATCTTTTCTATCATGCGAATCCTAGTCTCAAGCGGAAAGAGACTTTTCTTGCTCGAGTTGTATCCTACAGCAATAACCACATGGCTAAATATGCTCAACGACCGAAGCACAATGGATTCGTGCCCAACGGTAAACGGATCGAACGAACCCGGAAAAACAGCAACTCTTTCTTGCATGATGATCTTTGTTTTATTGAGCCGAAAGATAACACTTTTCGAATAGGTAGTATAAAGAAACAACCAAAGAGAACCCCGCGCTGAATAAAAAAAGAAAACTGCCATACGACGAGCGCATGGCAGTTTCAAAAGATTATATGATATTAGAATTTGTAAGCAACACTAAGTTGGAAGTTGTTTTGGCTAACTTCACTATTAAATCCGGTATCATTAAGATCCGACAGGCCGATGCAGTAGCGTAAACCAACACCTATTTGTTCATTAACGGCATATCCTGCTCCAAGATTCAAAGAAATATTTACACTTTTATAGCCATCTTTAATATCATGTCCATCATATTTCGCACTCATCAAAAAACCAAGTTGAGGACCAGCCTCTAGGCTTAGTCCTTGAACTGCCCCGATCTTATAAACACCCATAATTGGGATATTTAACCATGTCAGATTCAGATTCTCAGTTGAAGTTCCCATATCAGCCTTTGCACCCTCAAGTGATATAAGCACTTCTGGCTGCAACATAAAACTTTCATTAATTCCGTACTGTGCAAAACCGCCAACGTGGAAACCAACGCGCATATCCGTATTTGCATCCTTGCCCATATTTGCAAAGTTCAACCCACCTTTTGCACCAAACTTAAGGTCTTGCCCATTTACATTCATTGCAACAAACGCAAAGGCCACTAGTAATACTGCTTTCACTTTCATAGTAATAGAATTAGGTTAAGGTGCCTACTCGTATGCTTTTCGGCTTCCGCAAATAGTTAAAACTTAATTTCGTGTTTCAAATGTAGCAAATCGAAGACACAACACCAAAAATATGTAAATTAGTTGCACTTCATAGAATATCCGTAAGAATTTTTCTAGTTTCTGTTCAGGGAAGAAACGGAAAAAAGTCGAAACGGCAATCCAGTCTATCATAACTTAAGAATAGAAGAATTACTTACTGCCACACGACCCTTCAAAACAATACACATCAATACTTTATAGCGTTAAATCACAGAAGTAAAATGACCAAAACAAACACCCTAACAAACCATGTCCAAGCAAAAAAGCGGGCTGTAATCGCTTACAGCCCGCTCAACCTTTATCATTAAAACCTTAGATAATATTCAGTGGATTATCAATTTTTTCGGGGAGTAAAGCATAATCGAGAACCTCTTGAAGGGTTTTTACATAGTGGAAAGAAAGTCCACTTAGATAAATATCCTTTATATCCTCAATGTGCTTTCTGTTGTCCGCCGAAAGAATAATCTCCTTAATACCTGCTCTTTTCGCGGCAAGTATTTTCTCCTTAATTCCGCCAACCGGTAGAACCTTACCACGTAGCGTAATTTCGCCGGTCATGGCAACATCCTTACGCACTTTACGCTGAGTAAACCCGGAGGATATCGAAGTCGCCATAGTGATACCCGCCGATGGTCCATCCTTTGGAATAGCTCCCTCGGGCACGTGAACGTGAACATTCCAGCGCTCAAAAATATCGGAAGGAAGTTGAAGTGCCTCAGCATGTGCTTTGATATACTCCATAGCTATTACGGCTGACTCCTTCATCACATCGCCAAGATTACCAGTAAGGGTTAAACCCCCTTTGCCCTTGCTTAGGCTGGTTTCTACATACAAAATCTCACCCCCAACTTCGGTCCAAGCAAGTCCAGTAACCACCCCAGCAAATTCGTTGCCCTGGTAGCTATCCTTCTCGTAATCGGCAATTCCAAGAATGGATTTAATGTCGTCTTTGCTAACGTGCTTATCGTACTTTTCACCGAAAGCGACCTTACGGGCATAGCTACGAACAATCTTAGCAATCCGTTTATCCATTAAGCGCACACCCGATTCCCGAGTATAGCTATCGACCAAGAGTTCCAGAGAGCCGGCATCGAATACCAGCTGGTTCTTTTTTAACCCATGGTTTTCCATCTGCTTTGGAAGCAAATGGCGCTTAGCAATCTCAATCTTCTCTTCGAGAATATATCCACTTACCTCTATCATTTCCATACGGTCGCGAAGGGCCGAACTTATGGTTGCTGGATTATTCGCGGTGGTTATAAACAACACTTTCGACAAGTCGTAGTCTACGTCGAGATAATTATCGTGGAAACTATTGTTTTGTTCTGGATCGAGAACTTCCAGTAGAGCTGAAGCCGGATCGCCATGAAAATCTTTTCCAACCTTGTCGATCTCGTCCAAAATAATCACGGGATTCGAACTCTGGACCTTTTTAATGGTCTGAATAATTCGCCCGGGCATGGCTCCAATATAGGTTTTTCGGTGTCCGCGAATTTCAGCCTCATCGTGCAAACCGCCTAAGGAGATACGGCCATATTTACGTCCAAGGGCGCGAGCAACAGACTTACCCAACGAAGTTTTACCCACACCGGGAGGACCGTACAGACATAAAATTGGAGATTTTAAATTCCCCTTAAGCTTAAGCACGGCTAGGTGCTCAATGATACGCTCCTTTACCTTTTCCAATCCAAAGTGATCGTCGTCGAGAACTTTCTCAGCACGCTTTAAGTCGAAATTATCTTTGGTGACTACATTCCATGGCAAATCCAGCAACAGCTCCACATAGTTGAGCTGAACGGAGTATTCACCTGCAGCAGGATTCATGCGTTCAAGCTTTGAAACTTCCTTTTCAAAGACTTTTAAAACATCCTTCTCCCACTTTTTCTTTTTGGCACGAGCACGCAGTTCCTGAACCTCCATCTCCGTTGGGTTTCCGCCCAACTCATCCTGAATGGTTTTTATTTGCTGCTGAAGAAAATATTCGCGCTGCTGCTGATCGAGATCTAGCTTAACCTTTAGCTGGATATCATTCTTAATCTCTAGAAGCTGTACTTCACGGGTAAGGTGCTGCAAGAGAGCATAGCCCCTAGCCTTAAGATCACTCAATTCCAGCAACCGCTGCTTCTCGGTATGCGAAAGATCGGTATTGGAACTTATATAGTTTATAAGAAACCGAGGGCCCTCAATATTCTTAATGGCAAAAGCTGTTTCCGGTGGAATACTGGGAGAGAGCTTAATTATTCGTAGGGCCAAATCCTTAATCGAACCAACGATGGCATCGAATTCGGTGGAAGGCGAAAACGGTAGGTCGTCGTTAAGCACGGCTATTTCCGCCTTAAAATACGGACTCTCCGAAACCATACTCTTAATTTCGAATCGCTTATTACCTTGAATTATAACGGTATGAGAACCATCAGGAAGTTCAAGTATCTTAAGGATTGTACCAACTGTTCCAAATTGAAAAAGATCTTTACCCTTTGGATCTTCAACCTGTGGATTGATTTGCGATACAGCGCCTAGAATTTTATTGCCAGCATAAACCTCTTTAACCAACTTCAACGATTTATCGCGGCCTACGGTAATTGGAATTACTACACCCGGAAAAAGAACGGTATTTCGTAAAGCAAGAATTGGCAGCACATCGGGCACCAACATCTTGTTAAGCATATCCTCGTCCTCTTCAGCGAGTACCGGGATAAACTCTGGACTTTCATCTAATTCGTTCGAAAACAAAATATCGTGGTTTTTTAAATTATACATAGCAGATAGATGGTTACGACAACTTGTCACCCAGGCAACATTACCAAGGGGGTATTGCATCTAGGCAACCTTCATGCCAAAAGGAGTTAGTGGTCAATGGTTCGTATTGACCTGCCTTATTGTCAAGCTAAAAAAGATAGAGATGCCTAATTCCTTCTAGGAGTGTTATTATAGATGTGAAGTAGGATATCCTGGTCCACCTGAGATAGTTCAATGCCACGACGAGCCCAAACCCTCTCGGCTGTCTGCAAAGCTTTGTCGATTCTGTAATCAATCATACTAGCAGCACCACCCCAAGAGAAGGAAGGAATAAAATTGCGGGGAAAACCGTCCCCATAAATATTTGCACTTACACCAACGACGGTTCCGGTATTAAACATGGTATTAATGCCGCACTTAGAGTGGTCGCCCATGATTAACCCACAAAACTGAAGTCCTGTTTTAACAAAGTGATCCTCTCGATAACTCCAGAGTTTCACCTCCTCATAATTATTTTTAAGGTTTGAATTATTGGTGTCGGCTCCCAGATTACACCACTCCCCGAGGACAGAATTGCCAAGAAAGCCATCGTGAGCCTTATTACTCATTCCAAAAATCACGCTATTACTAACCTCGCCCCCAACTTTGGAATAAGGGCCAATGGTTGTAGGCCCGTAAATTTTGGCACCCATCTTCAGCACCGAATGCTCACACAGTGCAAACGGTCCGCGAACAATTGCCCCTTCCATAATTTCGGCATCAGCGCCAATATATACCGGGCCTGTAGAGGCATTGATTATGGCGCACTCCACAATGGCACCCTCCTCTACAAATATATTTTCGGGGGCAACAACGCGATTGCTGGCACTAAGAGTGCCCGACTTCCTCCCCTTAGTTACCTGCTTGAAATCGAGTTCTAAGGCCACCCCATTCAACCTAAAAATATCGTATGGTCGGTTTATCGTAATGGGTTCCGCATCGAGATTACGCATAGTTACAAAATCGACCTCCCCGTTCAAGAACCGACGAGCATCCAACTCATTCAACCTCACACATACGATTTCGCCCTGCCACTTAAATCCTGCGCCGACCTCAAGTAACTTAATTTGAGTAATTAACAACTCCTCAGGAAGAACATTTCCACTGACCAAAAGATTATCCTCTTTTAGGATCAAAGGGAATTTTGGTTGAAGATAATCCTGAGTAGCGTAAGAAGCGCTGGCGCCAAGAAATCGCTCCCACTTTTGGGTAATAGTTAATATCCCAACTCGTATTTCGGCAACTGGTCGAGTAAAGGTAAGCGGCAACAAATCAATATGTCTGTTATCGAAAAGAACTAAATTGCTCATAGGTATACTATTTGTTTTGCAATATAAAGATATAAAAAAAGCCCCGAGAACCGGAGCTTTAAATTTATTTCAAGATTGCTTACTTGCTCTTCTTGTCAATATGAGTCTTGTATCGGTTCATGAACTTATCAACACGACCTGCAGTGTCAATCATAGTCATTTTACCAGTGTAGAATGGATGTGAAGTGTTAGAGATTTCAAGCTTTACAACAGGATACTCTACACCATCAACTTCGAGAGTTTCTTTGGTGTTTACGCAAGACTTTGTAAGGAAAACGTGGTCGTTCGACATGTCCTTGAAGGCCACAATCCTGTAGTTTTCGGGATGAATACCTTTTCTCATTTCAGTAATATTTTAACTCAACAATTCTATCTGTTAAGGCCGGCAAAGGTAGCTACTATTCTCAAAACTCCAAAGGCTTCGAGATATTTTTATCAACCGATTGCCAATCAATCTAATTACGGCTCGAAATCTTGGATAGTAAGCGTAACAACTCCAGATACAGCCAGATAAGGGTTACCATTAGTGAAAAAGCGCCATACCACTCCATATACTTTGGTGCGCCCGATTTCGATCCCTCCACAATAAAGTGAAAGTCGAGAACTAAATTAAGGGCAGCAATACCAACAACCACGGCACTAATCCCTATGGAGAGATTGCTGTTGCCACTCATAAATGAGGTGTCGGCACCAAACATGCCCATAATCATAGTGATGATGTAGAAAAGCGCTACTGCTCCGGTTGCCGCCATCACCCCAGCCATGAACTTTTGGGTTACCTTAATTATTCCAGTGCGGTATAAAAAAAGCATAATGAGCAGGGTTCCGATGGTGAGTGCCACCGCTTGGATTGCAATTCCGGGGTACATGGCATTAAAGAATGCCGAAATGGCACCCAAAAAGAGTCCCTCCAGAATGGCATAAATCGGCGCAACAATGGGTGCAGACTTAGGCCTAAATATAATAATAAGCGCAGCGATTAATCCTCCTATTGCACCGCCAATCATCCAAGGCATAACAGCACCTTGATTTACGGTTTCGGAGAAAACTTTCCACGTATAAGAGCCACCCAAAACAACGAGCAGCAACATGAGAAAGGTTTTATTAATTGTGCCGTTGATGGTCATAACCTCAGTGCCGGCAAAATCGCGACTGGTGGAAGCATAGAGTCCTTCCCGCATTGTTGGATTTGATGTTTTGTCGAAAAGCCCCATAGTGGTATTCGTTTAAATGGTTAATTTGCAAAATTAGAAAGAAAATCAATGGAAAGAAAATCTGCAAAGTTAAATGAAGCTAGAAGCAGATTACAGAGCAGAAATTCCAAGAAAACATAAGGAGGCAAAGAATGCGAACCTAATTATTCTGTCGTAGAATTGGGACTAATGCACTACCCTACCACCATTTTTACCTCTTCCGCAATCCACAAAGAGGAAGCATCACCTTTCGACTCAAACTTTTTCAGAAAAGCAAAGACCTGCTCTTTACAGTTGAGGTTGCGCAGAGCAATCTCACGAAGGCAAAAGGCAATGGAGTTACGAAGATAAACTTCGCAATCGGATGCATCTTCCTCGATGCAGTCGAGGTAGGAAAGCAGCTGACTATCGCGATATTCTAGGTTGCGAGCCGAGTAACCAGCCAGCAGATAGCCCGCCATTTTCAGATACATATTATCGGCAAGGCACCACTCGAAACTTTTGGCTAGAGCAAACTCCACCTTTTGAAAAAGATTAGCGCACACCTGCTCCACCAGCTCGCTGTTGATAAAGTCGACCGACCAGGCTTCCATTTGCTCACGGGTCACCTTAGTTGGATCCTCCACAAGCGAAGCAGCAATCTTTGCCTCACGCGAATCGTGCTGAAACAGCATCTCGGCAAGATCGTGATCGGGACCAAATGGTTTTGCCGCCTGCCGAATAGTGGCTATCGAAACACCATAATTTACTTTATACATGATACCCATATCCAGCATTGTTTCGGATACTTGTCCGTTTTTTTGCCGCATGAGGTCACCTAACAGGATGAAATATTTCTCAGAAGAATTCATTTTCGTAGATTTGAGGACAAAAATAGCAATAATGCTATGATTCGTGCAAATGTAATGTTTCTGAATGAAGTTATAAATAATGAAGCTATCAACCAGACTTTGGTCTTACATTCACCTACCCGATAAAAGTTTTTCCAAGAACTTTCTCACACTACTATCCGGCACATCGGTAGCTCAGGCTATTCCATTTTTTGTTGGCCCATTAATTTCAAGGCTTTATACACCAGCTGACATTGGCTTTTTTGTTTTGCTGTCATCCACCGCAGGTATTCTTTCTATCCTATCAACTGGCACATACGAATATGGCGTGTTGGTTGAGAAGAACGACGAGGACGCAAAGAAAATTGGCGAAACAGCCATAGCCCTTTCATTTGTTTTCCTTCTATTCTCCTTTCTGTTACTACTTACCATTTTCTTAATTGCTAACCATAATTCACCTACTGGAATCAGCTGGCTGTGGTTTCTAGTTCCATTTCAAGCATTCCTAGCAGGAGCATCCAACATCCAAAACTTCTACCTGAACCGAAAAAGGCAATATACCGACATTTCAGGGGGGAAGATTATAAGAGCATCCGGGATGTCAACGCTTCAGGTTATATCTGGGTTTGCCAAGAAAGCATGGGGCCTTTTCCCCAGTCAAATTATCGGCCAGTTAATTACGGTTTTCTACTTATGGAGAAAGAGTAAGTTGCAGCCAAAGAAAAACAACAAAGGAATAGAAGATACAGTAAAACACCTCCTGAAATTCAAAAAATACCCATTGCTTACGCTGCCAGGTGCGGTAATTAATGAACTCTCCATACAAGTGCCTATATACATCCTGCAGTTCTTTTTTACTGCAAGTGCAGTCGGATTATACGCACTTCCCCATAAATTTCTTAACGCGCCAATAATGCTTATTGGGGCAACAATCGGTCAAGTTTTTTTCCAGCGATCGGTTGAGAAAAAAAATCAAGATGAACCGATCGCCGATACTGCACTATCTACATACTGGTTTTTGTTCAAGTTAGGATTAATACCATTTAGTATAATCATGGTGTTTGGTGACTCCCTGTTTGCTTGGTATTTTGGAGAAAACTGGAGGATGTCGGGTGTTTACGCACAGATGCTAAGTCCATGGCTGTTTTTTGTGCTTTGCGGATCACCATTATCTAACTTATTTATTGTGCTAGGAAAACTTCGGCTAAGTCTAAAACTTAATATAGGCTTACTCCTACTAAGAATAACGGCACTACTTATCGGTGCTATTTGGTTCAATCAAACAGTAGCCATTCTTCTATTTGCAATAGCGAGCGTTGCCTACTGGGTTGCTATAACTTACTACTCATTGCATCTATCCGGAGCAAAAATCGCCACCGTTGCTCTAAACAGTTTAACGCTTTTATTTACAGCGGTGTTGTTTTTAGCATTGCTTAGACTCCTTATACTTTAAGCATGGCAATATTTCAGGCAAATAACAATGATGGCTTCAAATGGCACTGCTACGGAAACGTATTTGTTAAGGGTTATGCATTCGATAAAAGTCAAAACTACTTTGAGGGAGAGCATTTAGCTCATCTTTTCGAAAATACGAATAGTGCCGAGACATTGAAAAGCCTCACCGCCTCGCTAAATGGACTTTTCTGTGCCATGGGTGAATTGCCTTGGGGCGAGTTTGCTCTTGTTGACAAATGCCGGACCTTCCCTCTCTTTTATGCAAATACTGGTAACAAGACCGTAATATCAGACAATCCCTATTCAATTAAGGAAACAAACGTAATTCGAGAAGATAGCATTGCAAGTTATATGTCGACGGGCTATGTGACCGGAAACCGGACGCTTTTCGAGGAAATCTTTCCTGTCCCACCCTTCAGCATACTTATAATCTCGAAGAATAAGCAAAGCATTTTTGAATACTACACATACGCAACCCCAACGCTCATCGACGTACCATTCGACGTGGCTACGAACCAGCTGCATTGCATCCTCGATCAGGCCATGGCGAGAATGGTTAACACCCTAAACAACCGACCGGTGGCAATCCCCCTAAGCGGAGGTTACGATTCACGGTTTATTCTCACTTGGTTGGTAACGCACGACTACAAAAACGTGGTAGCATTTAGCTATGGCAAGGAGGGTAATCCCGATGCCAAAGTTGCAGAGAAAGTTGCCCGTCAGCTGGGCGTAAAGTGGATTCCTGTTTTTTACAGCAAAGCGTTGATTGACGGTTTTACATCAGACCCAAACTTTCTTCCATTCTGCCATTACATGTCGGCCGCCACCTCCATGCCCTTTATGCAAGATTATTTTGCAATTAAGGAACTCGTTCGAAGAGATCTACTATTACCAGGAACCATAATAATTCCCGGACATTCTGGTGACTTTATTGCTGGCAGCCACATTTGCCCATCAGTAAATAGCAACTGGTCGAGCTCCGAGGTAGTTAACGAGATCTTCAACCATCACAATACAACTAATCCTATAACGAAGAAGCAAATCGTTGAAGAAAAAAAGTTAATCAGGCAATTGATTGACCAAATAGAGGGTCTTCCATTTACCCTTATTGAAAACTACAACTTCAAGGAGAGGCAAGCAAAATTCATTATTAACTCCACAAGAGCATACTCTTACTTTGGATTAGAATACAGGCTGCCACTATGGGATTCCGATCTACTTGCATTTTTCAAGAAAACCCCTCTTGATTTTAGACTCAATAAAAAACTCTACGATAAAGTTTTACAGCAGCACTATTTTACTCCAATGAATGTCAACTTCGTTAATCAGGAGATGCAACAGGTAAAGGAGAGCAATTTCGACAAAACCAAAAGATGGCTCAAAAGGCTATTACCTGTCTGGATTCTGAAGATAAAACCAATGCCGGACTATCTAAACTATGGATTAATTACAAGAAGATTATACAAGGAGTCAAATATGCCAAAGCCAACCAACCTTGGTCGTAGTAGAAACTCAGGCATTACATACTGGTATCTACACACTCTAATTGAGATATTTACCAATAGAAAATAAGGGTAAAATTTAACGCATGAATTAGAAATAAGACAAGCTATTTCCCCGCTATTTTTTTTCGAAAACAGTTTAATAGTGATCTCCAACTAATCTGTAACAGAACTCACTAAAAGCTGGAGCATCAACCATAGTAAGGAAAGTAGAAACAATTAAGCAAAAACATTTGGAACCTTACAAAAAGTAGCTATCTTTGCACCGCAAAACATGGTGGTTGTAGCTCAGTTGGTTAGAGCGTCAGTTTGTGGTTCTGAAAGTCGTGGGTTCGAGACCCATCTTCCACCCAAAAAACTTCGTCAGTAATGGCGAAGTTTTTTTATTTACACACATCCTACATTGAAATGATACAAAAACCTCACAATCAAAATACTAGATCGACAGGGGTTTTTACCCAAACTCCTATAGCAAGATTTAGGTTACTTTGTCGATCCACTCTTGAATCCTAGGGAAATGGAATTAACACAATGGCGCGTATTCTTTTGGGTGAAACCTTCCCCAAAAAAGACATGACCAAGATGTCCCCCGCATTTAGCACACAAAATCTCCGTTCGCTTGCCATCCTTATCCACCACACGCTTTATAGCACCTGGCACTTCGCTATCAAATGAAGGCCATCCGCAGCCGGAATCAAACTTATCTTCCGAACGGAATAGGGGCGAATTGCATTGCCGACATACATACATTCCTTTATCGGAATGCTTATAATACTTGCCAGTAAATGGCTGCTCGGTACCCTTCTTTACAATTACATACTCCTCCTCGGGAGTAAGTTTATTGAGAACCACATTATCATTTGCTTTCACTTTACTTCCAGTTTTTAGTTGGGCGCTAGCCGATAAACAAATCGTTAAAACTAACACCGATAAAAAGAACCTCATAGTTTTGCTGTTTATTATTTAAAACAGACTTACTAATCAATTGTTTTTCCGCTGGTGGAAAGTTGTGCAATTTAGAATTCGTAATTTGGTTCAGACTAAGAACCCAAGGGAAGCAAAACGCCTTAAAAAAGCATTCTTTGGCAGTCTCAAAAAATTCAAATCAGAGTATGCAGCCTCATAAATAAGACCAAGAGTGATGACGCTACTGACTGATAGTCTACGATTAAAGTGCAACTATGAATTAAAAGTAGATATTCCTGCATAGACCTTAACTCAAAAGCAAAAAAATGACCACCGTGACCAATTGCATGAGGAACTTTTCACTACTATTTTTGAATCAAGGTTTACAAATAGGTTTTTGGCTTAGATTGTAAGGTTTTGCTTGCGGCGTAACTCCTTGCAATCCATGTAAACAACAAGAAAGCCCCCGTTGACTCGGGGGCTTTTACTTTTATATCGAATGTATAATCAATTTAAATCAGACACACTACTCTGAGCCACCCGCTTGGTAACGAAAACGACCAACTTCTGTCCCGCCCGAATATTCGATCCGCGAACATGGTTCCACTGGCGTAGATCGGAAACCCGAACACTAAACTTCTCGGCAATTGCTCCAAGATTATCCCCACTCTTTACGCGATAAGTAATTCGCTTACGTCCTGGAACGTTATCAATATCGCGATCAAAATTACCTGGAACCGAAAGAAACTTTGCACTAAAGAAGACACTATCCTTATAGTTATAAATAGCATCCTCATTCTCTACAAATCGGGACACCAACACCTGAGGAACGGTAAGACGATACTCCTTATTCTTAGCCGGAACAATATCTCTTCTATATTGGGGATTCAACTGCCTAAGCGTCTCTACGGGAACATTGAGCACTTCCGATATCTGCTGAAAATGCATCATTTTATTTACCATTATGGTATCAACGGCAAATGGCATGTCGATATTCTGTGGAACTAACCGGTGTTCCTTATAATAAGTATAGGCATATGTTGCAGCAATAAATGCGGGAACATATCCACGAGTTTCGCGTGGCAAGTAGTAGTAAATAGCCCAATAATCACGCTTACCTCCTGAACGACGAATTGCTTTATTCACATTACCAGGGCCGCAGTTATAGGCTGCAATGGCAAGTGTCCAATCTCCATATATCTTGTATAAATCGCCCAAAAAGCGACAGGCAGCATGGGTCGCGGCAACAGGATCTTTACGTGCATCAACGAAGGAGTTAACCTCGAGTTTATACTGCCGACCAGTTCCATACATAAACTGCCATAAACCAGTAGCACCCATGCGCGATACTGCGTTTGGATTAAGGGCCGATTCAATAACAGCTAACATACGAAGTTCCAGTGGCATGTTGTATGAGTCCAGAATCTCCTCAAACATCGGAAAATAGTAATCGGAAAGACCAAGGATTTCCTCCATCTTCACCTTTTGCCTTTGCGTATATACCTTGATGTAACTTTTCACCACCCCATTAAAGCTAAGTTCTATGGGCGAAATAATATTCTGAAGCCGATGGATATATACCGAGTCGGGCAGTTCCAAGTTAAGTGAATCACCCTCAACAACGTAATCGGTAACTATATTAGTAGTATCATACAGTTGTTGCTGATAGTAGAGGGTAAGCAGGCTATCTATGTTGTTGTCTTTATCGACGGGTATTGTAGGCTTATGTTTTTCAGTCGACAAAGCCACCAATCTGGAGCCAATAGACTGAGCGCTAGAATTTATTACTCCGAAAATAAAAGTGATTGCAATTACGATAAAAGTCTTAGAAATCCCCATTACTTGACTGTATTTATAAGGTTATTGACAGCCAAATATAATAAAAATTAAAACCTTATCTCCAAATTAAATCCAGCAATTGGTGTAATGGGCGAATTTGGACCCGTTCCGTAGACAAAATTAGTCATGGGTTCCACCTTTAGTGCAAGGTTATCGCTAATATCAAAATCGTAGAAATGAGCATCCACATTGGCATCAATAATATTCAGTGCATATACACCCATGAGCATGATCACTGAAAGATCACGATTCCGGCGATACGCATCACGATAGTTTTTCAACTCATCGGCTGTCCGATCAAGTTCGGGAACAGTGGTAGGATCATTATCGGCTTGGTAGTTATAAGCCGTGCGAAATCGATTATACTGCCTATTATTAAACTCTATCATGTACACAGCGGAAACCATACCGCCATAAATAGCAGGCACCTTCCAGTATTTCTGGTTGTAAATTTGGCCCAATCCCGGCACCAGCGTTGAGAATATGGTGGCCTTCGCTGGAGAATGACCCGGCGCAGGATGACCGGAAACGGCATCGAGAATGGATGCAAGGTATACCATTCCGGCACCAAAATAATAGAGATCACGTTGGTCGCGACGATCGAGGTAGTCCTGCTTCAGCCCTTTTGCGGCAAGGACCGACATCCCTGTTTTATCAATTTGATTATAGTCGCGCAAGGCTTTATGGTAACTCATGTTGCTTTGGTATCCAAAGTAAGCCAATGCAGCAGCGCCACCATAAAAAATCGGAATTTTATAGTAGTCTTTATTATAGATTTGTCCATAGCCGGGCAAGATAGTCGACCGTATCCAAAGTTTGCCTACAGAGATGGTATCCTTTCCTTTTGGGGCGAGGGAATCGGCACTTTGGGAAAAAACATTTCCATTAAAAATAAAGGCTGTAATCACCATCAGGGAAACAGCCTGTACGCTTATGCGACAACGATTAATCAAAACTCTTGATAATTAGTAAAGGTTTAGCAACTCCATTTTTTCAGCCAACTCCTCCACTTCCTTTTCACTTCGGAAGGAAATAATGATTTTACCTGTGCCTCGAGGACCATGCTTCACATCTATGCGAGTCTTAAAGTATTTCTCCAAATGGGTGCGAAGTTTTTGGTAACTCTCGGAGTAAACCTCATCAGCCTCCTCGCCATTATCGTTCCTAGGCTTGCTGTTGGATTGACCCTCATGAATCTCCTTCACCAAGGCTTCAACCTGACGAACAGAGAGATCTTCAGCAATAATACGCTTATAGACTTCGAGTTGCAAAACAGCATTCTCAATTCCAATTATGGCACGTGCATGCCCCATGGAAAGGTATCTATCGCGAATACCCGCCTGTATTTCAACGGGTAATTTAAGCAATCGGAGGTAGTTGGTTACAGTGCTGCGCTTTTTACCAACACGCTCGCTCATATTATCCTGAGTGAGGTTACACTCATCAATCAACCGCTGATAGCTTATTGCAATTTCGATAGCATCGAGATCTTGGCGTTGAATATTTTCGACCAACGCCATCTCCAGCATACCCTGATCATCGGCAGTACGAACGTAAGCAGGAATCCTAACCAATCCAGCAATTTTCGAAGCTCGAAAACGACGTTCTCCGGTAATGAGCTGGTATCTGTCTTCCACCTTTCGAACCGTGATGGGCTGAATAATCCCTAACTTCTTAATTGATTCAGCAAGTTCGTTGAGGGCCTCTTCGTCGAAGTGTGTTCTTGGCTGAAAAGGATTTACGTCTATTTTGGATAGTTCAATCTCATTAACCAATTCGGAAGTAACAACTCTATGCTCCTCATGATCAATCATGGGATCGCTACCGCCATCAATCAACGCACCTAATCCTCTACCCAATACCATTTTCTTTGCCATAGGACTTAAAAATTCTTCAAAAAACTATTTTGTTTTTTTTTCGTTCGCCAACTGAATATCTTCATTCCGCTGTAAAACCTCGCGAGCCAAGTTCAAGTAGTTGAGCGAACCGGTTGAGGCTGCATCGTAAAGAATTACGGGTTTGCCATAGCTCGGTGCTTCGCTAAGTTTTATATTACGTTGAATAATGGTTTCGAATACCATGGATTGAAAATGCTTCTTAACCTCATCCACCACTTGGTTCGAAAGCCGTAAACGTGCATCGTACATAGTGAGCAAGAATCCCTCGATTTGTAAATCGGGGTTAAGACGAGCCTGAATAATCTTAATGGTATTGAGGAGCTTACCAAGACCTTCAAGTGCAAAATACTCGCATTGTACCGGAATCATAACGGAATCGGCTGCAGTGAGTGCATTTACAGTAATAAGGCCAAGTGAAGGAGAGCAGTCAATTAAGATATAGTCGTAGTTGTCGCGAATCTTGGCGATGACATTCTTAAGCATATGTTCCCGGTTAGGGAGGTTGAGCATCTCAATCTCGGCACCAACAAGGTCGATATGCGACGGGATAAGATCGAGATTTGGAATATCCTCGTTCTTAAGAATCACATCCTTGGGGTTGACGTCGTCCACTAAGCACTCATAAATGCTAGTCTTAACATTTCTGAGATCGAAACCAGTTCCGGAGGTAGCATTCGCCTGCGGATCAGCATCAATTAGCAACACCTTCTTTTCCAATACTGCTAAACTTGCAGCAAGGTTAATGGCAGAGGTGGTCTTTCCTACTCCGCCTTTTTGATTAGCTAAAGCAATTACTTTTGCCATTAGAGTGTGTATTTTTTCGTTTTGCAATGTTAGTTATAAAAGTCTAATTAACCTAACGTCTAAAAAGGGCAAACAAATCCTAACGTCTATTTATCAGACCATTACAATAACGCATTTATATTGTAAAGAAAGGAAAAAAACATCTGTTTGCCTAACATCACCGCATTTATTTAAGGTGTTGAGTAGAGGTAAAATGCAAAACATTGGGGATTAACGGTACGCATCCTCTAAAACGAGCTTTTCCATCTCTTATTTCATAACAAGCAGGGCAACAAAACAATTTACCTGCCACAATAGCCATAACGCCAGCAAAGAAACAACCAACATCTGTCGAAAGGGGGTCCATATGCTTAGCGCAGCGTATTGAGAGGTTGGCTGTTGAATGTTTTTACGGATGAATTAATCATTGAATGATTGAAAACACTATTTTTGCTTGAATTAAAACCGCGCGACAAATTGAAAGACAATCGCTGGAAAGTTATCATCAACCCCAAAGCAGGAAGCGGCAGAGGCCATAAAGATTGGCCAATAATAAAAGCCACCTTAGAGAGCAAAGGGGTAGAGTTTGACTTTGAGTTTACCAAGAAGCGCTACCATGCGGTTGAACTAACCGTTTCGGCCATCAACAACGGCTACCGAAAAATAATAGCGGTGGGTGGTGACGGAACAGTGAATGAGATTGTAAACGGCATTTTTATTCAACAGCAGGTACCTACAACTGAAATACTGCTAGGCACAATTGCCGTGGGAACCGGAAACGACTGGGCACGGACTTACAAATTACCATGGGATTACAGTTCGGCTGTGGAAGCCTTAATAGAGCAGCACGACTTTCTCCAGGATATTGGTCTAGCCACATTTTACGAAACCAAGGTGCACCACAATCGGTATTTTGCCAATGCAGTGGGTATTGGCTTTGATGGTGCTGTTGGCTTTCGCTTCAACAGACTTAAAGAGTTGGGTCGCAGAGGCAAATGGCTTTATATCCTTGCATTGGTGCACTCATTAATAGTATATAGGGCCACCCGCGTTTATGCCAGAATCGATGAACGAAGTATAAAAAGTGATATATTCTCGGCAACACTAGGTATTGGAAAATTCAACGGAGGAGGAATGCTTCAGGTGCCCGATGCGGTTTCCGATGACGGTTTATTCGACATGACCATAATCCGTAAGTTAAGCAAGTGGAATGTTCTTAGAAACCTCCCTATCCTATACAACGGAAAAATTTACGATCACCCAAAAATAAGCGTAGTAAGGGCCAAAGAAATTGCTATACATTCCCTACCGGCAATGCCGATGGAACTTGATGGTGAAGCGGTAGGCCACTCACCATTTACTTTCGGTATTGTCCCGAGGGCAATCCGAGTAGTAGTAGGAGCAACATTCCGAGAGCAAGCAGAATCTGCTATGATTTAAGACACTCCGCTAGCAGTAAGTCTTTATTTACAGGCACTACACCCACCTTTTCACAAACTAGACCACCAGCTAAATTTGCAATAGTGGCAGTTTCTTCAGGCGAAAGTCCAGCAGCAAGACATAAACTGGCTGTGCTAATTACTGTGTCTCCGGCTCCAGAAACGTCTGCAATTTCGCGCATATGAGCGGGAATTGCACTATAGGTTTCACCATTGCTAATGAAAACACCCAACTCGGAAAGTGTGATAAATACCAAATCCACCCCCATCTGTCGATGAATAAACTTAGCCGCATCAAAAATCCCATCAAAATCATTCTTCTTGACATCGAGTTTCAACCCCTCAACCAACTCCTTATAGTTTGGTTTAAAAAGAGTAACTCCATTATAGGCAGCAAAATTTCGCTTTTTAGGATCAACCAAAGTGGGAATGCCATTGGACTTTGCCTTTTCCACTACCCGACGGATTAACTCGGGGGTAATAGCACCCTTATCGTAATCTTCAAACACAATGGCATCTACCTTGTGCTTATCGATAAGGGAAAGAATATGTTGAATAAATGCTGCTTCGACTTCGGGCGAGAGGTTATCGATTTTCTCCCAATCGATCCGCAACAAATGTTGGTTATCGCTAATGATGCGTGACTTTACGGTAGTTGGACGCGAAGGATCAACGAACACACCCTCGGCGGTTAGGTTTTCGGCTCGGAGGAGTTCCCTCAGAACAACACCTTTGGGATCGTCACCTACCACCGAACAAAGAATGGGTGAAGCACCAAGTGCTTGGATATTTAAGGCAACATTGGCTGCACCGCCAAGGCGATTTTCCTGCTGTGAGCAAGCCACAATGGGGACCGGTGCCTCCGGCGAAATCCGATCGACCTTTCCCCACATATAGGCATCCACCATCGCATCACCTATCACTATGACCTTAAACCCATTGAACTGGGCAAACGCCTTTTTAATCTTTTCCTTGTTCATCACAAATAACCTTAAACTTAGGCAGCAAAGTTAATGGAATTGGTGTAAGTGACAATAACCGTTTAGCGAGTATCGACAAAATCCATTCCTATTACCCTTATCAAAAAAGGCTACTTCGCAAATGCGAAGTAGCCCAATATAGAAAAAGCCTGCCTAATTTTAGTTGGTTGCGCCAGCATCTACCTTCGATTCAATTGCAGCTTGAATCGTAGTAGGTAGATTGGATAAAAAGTCAAAACCGGTTTGAGACTCGATATAATCAACGGTTGTTCTATAACCACCCCAGGTTGTAGACACGGACTGATTGTTAGGCATCCAAAGAGCAATAACACGGGTAGAGGAGGTTATACGGGAAATATCGTTGCTTCCATTTGGCAGAACAACCACAATCTTCCATGTATAGGAAGGAACGGTTACCTTTCCGCCAGCAACTGTAGTTGTAGTTCCTCCATTAGTTCCAGAACCACCCTTTCCGAATGGACCGTCGATAATGTACATTTCACTACCAGCATTGGCCAATGTACGACAGTAGGTTTCCAGCTTTTCCCAAGGTTGTTGGTTGTTGATAGGCGCTTGAGGCATCATATTAGTCATCAACATGGTGTTTTTAATCTCAGTGGCGCTGTAAGTGCGATCACCAGCGGGGCACAAATGGCCCCTATCAAAACCGCTTCCGCTATAATCAGTGGAGTTTACGTGGTAAAAAGAGGTAGGCAACGTTGCATCGGAAGAGAAAGAGCTGGGGCGAGAAGCGCTACCTAGCCAAGCCTTGCTAAGGTGCCAGCTGGTCCAGTTGGAAGTTCCCCTATCACGATTATAGGATAGAGTATACTCATTTTTCACCATTAAATAGTTATTGTAGTTTGCAGCATCGGCAGTGGCACCACTAGGATTACCTAAGGCCATGTTATTGTCGCGACCAGGGATACCTGTTCCCGGATCAACCGGTGGAGTTGTTGTTTCGTAGCTATTAACAGTAATATTATCAATATTTAGGCGAGCAGAACCTCCCGATATCTTACGAATTTCGAAACGAACATTGCCGGAAATATTAAGGGTAAAAGTAACGGCCGTTAGCGTCGTAGTGGCTGTAACAGTAGAACCAGCCTTTGTCCAGGTGCTACCACTATTAACGGAGTAGTAAAGTTCCCATGCACTGGCGGCATCAGTTCCATAAATTCCGCTATAAATCTGAATGGTGCTAACGCCCGTAGCATAGTTAAACTGAGAAGTAAGCATGCCTAAATTGCGTATGCGAATCGACTGGGCATTTAACTTTTTATCGCTGGTGGAATTCCCTATGAGTGCGTCGTTGAGATACCAAGAGCCTGAGCCAAAGGTAATCGCACCTGCAGTGTAGGAGGTTTTTGCTCCCAACTCAAAGGTTTCGGTAGAGATGGTAGTCGATGCTCGCTTTATCGCTACAGCAGACTCTTGTGTGTTCACAACCAAAGATTCATCCTTGGAGCAGCTAAACAGGACCGTCATCATGGCAACGGCAATAAATACTTTTTTCATAGGTTTTTGGATTAGGTAAAGGCAAATCTATGCCTTGCCTAGACCAAAGTCAATTACAAATTAAAACCATTAGTAAATAGACTAATAAGGAAACAATTTGCCTGATGAACACAAGTAAAACAGAGTAACGTGGAGGTTGTAGCAAACAAAAAATAGAAAAAACGTTACAATTTAGCCCTCAGGGTAAAGCGCAACGGTTGTAATTACATAAGATTATTCCAACTTAAATGGATATTTGTTGCTGGCTTCCCAAATTTAAGCAATAACTAAAATCGAAGACCCGACAAAAAAAATGCCCCAGGCATTACCTGAGGCACTTGAAACTATCTAATAAACGCAACTAAAAAAGCGAAGCGAATTACTTCACAGCACCATTATCGACCGCTGCTTCAATCACAGCCTGAACAGCCACTGGCACTTCCGAAAGAAAGTCGAATCCGGTTTGGCTTTCGATAAAGTCGACAGAAGTACGCCAATTACCCCAGGCGGTTGTAAGTCCGGTATGGGTGTTTGGCATCCAAATAGCAATAACTCGTGTATTTGGCCGAATTCGAGCCACATCATTCTGTCCATTAGGAATTACCAAAATTATTTTCCATGTATATGCAGGAACTACAACTTTTCCTCCGACTAGTGTATTTGTAATGCCACCGTTACTTCCAATTCCACCCTGTCCTGCAGGCCCAGCAATAATATAAAGTTCATTACCAGCACTAGCCAAAGTACGGCAATAATCTTCGAGCAAACGCCAAGGTTGCTGATTGTTGTAAGGTGCCTGAGGCATCATATTGGTCATTAGAAATGTAGATTCATTTTCGGGTATACTAAAGGTCCTATCTCCAGAGGGACATAGGTGACCCCGATCAAAGCCGGAACCAGAATAATCGCCATCCCCAACAACAAACCAACCGGTGGGTAACGTCAAATCTCCTGTAAATTTATCGGTACGATCCGTTGCGCCTACCCATGCTGAACTTAAATGCCAGCTAGTCCAGTTTGCAGTGCCCTTATCACGATTATACGAAAGAGCATATTCATTCTTCACCATTAGGTAGTTGTTAGGGATTGTCTCATCGTGAGCTGCCCCACTCGGATTTCCTAATGCCATATTATCTTCTCGCGAAGGAGTGGTATCACCAGGGTCTACTGGAGGAACATAGGATGTTACTGAAATTTCATCGAAATCAATTCGGGATTCAGTTCCATCAACCTTTCGTATTTCGAGGCGCACATTCCCGGCAATATTTACCGAGATAGCGGAGCTACCCATTATTGCTGTGGTGGTGATGGTCGATCCGACCTTTACCCAATCGGCACCTGCATTTATGGAGGAATAAAGTTCCCACTTTCCAGCAGCATCTGTTCCAAATGCACCATGCGAAATGGTTACCACGTCAATTCCATCGGCAAAATCGAAAGCCATGCGTAAAATTCCGGCATCTCTTAGGCGAACTGCCTTTGCACCCACTTTTTGGTCGCGAGGAGAATAGCCAAGCAATCCCTCCTCCACATACCAACTCCCAGCGGTTCCTGCAATGGTTCCCGCAGCGTAGTAATTCTTTACGCCAGAATCAAACGACTCGCTTACAGCAGTTGCTCTAGTTACGGTCTTATTTACTGAGACTTCCTGAGAGAAGAGGTTATTCTGAACTACTGAAATAAACAGGAGTAATGCGCTTCCAGCAATGATTTTTTTCCACATGGTTGTTGCAACTAAATTTCAGCAAACATATATGGACTTGGCTCATAACGCAATAACAATATAAGTCGAAGAGTAAATCCTCTTTTGGGGACCGAAATCCCTTTAACCGAAACAAACGATAACGTTTTTACCAAGGGTTTTAAAAACAATGACAGGCTAAGCCATTACAAACTACCATACAAACCACCGCAAAGCTAAGTTACAATAACGGTCACCTAGTAAGCTTAATGCCAAAAACGATTATAGAACAACAGCACGCTTCTACTGAACTATATGGGAAATGCGTGTGGTATTTACAGTATTTTGCCTTCCTAATATAACTGTTCCCTCAAAAAAAATAAGTATATACGTTCCACACAAGTAAATTATACTACATTTCGACCAACAATATTTTAATATTACAACCTCCGATTACGTAACTATGGATCTTCTTAGTGAACTTGTTTTTATTATTATGCAGCGTCCTCCAAAGCACGTTGACGCCCTCCTTTCGCCAAGTTCCAAAATGCGACAGTTTTTCAATTTGCTGCAGCACGGCAAAGCTTCAACAGACGAAGAAGCTGCGAAGCACATATACAATTCCCTACCAAAGGACAAGCGCTACCTAATGCTAAAGCGCAACCTTGTTAACAAGCTCACCGAGATTGTTCTTGGCACTGAGTATTTCGACAGGGGAAACATTCATTCCATAAAATTTGAGTGCGAAAAGGAACTTACAGTTTCGATGAAGCTGCTACTCCAAAACGTATTTCATACTGCTGAAAGAATTATTCAACGAATAAAAATATTGGCGCAGCAATATCACCTAACCGATATTGAGATAAAATGTCTTCAGCAGGAACGAACTATTGCCTCGCTGAAAGGTCAATGGAACGAAGTAAAAACCATAAACTTCAGAATTGATGAACTCTCGGTATTAAACAACAGGGTTATTCAATCTACAGGGTGGCTCGAACTTGCCACAAGCCGTATTCAATGCTTTATATCAAAAAGTTCGGCTCTTGAAGAGGAAGCAAAAACATACGCAAATACTATTGAGGAGTGGGCAGCGCAAACTCCAAACACCATTCTTCAATACAACCTGATATACCTTAGAATAATACAGCTTATTCAAACGAATAAAACAAACCAGATTCAAAACTCAACCAATGAGTTATGCGCGTTGCTGGACGCCAACCCACAGCTAAAAACTATTGCAGCCAAAATCGACTACTACTTTTACACGGCAATTTGTTCAAGAATGGAGGGCAACCTGCTTGATTCAAAAAAAGCAATTGAAATATGTCTAGAGTTAACTGACTATAAGGCCTTCAACCGATTTGCCATACAAGTCCTTCACTTCGACATACTATGTAAGGAGAAGATGTATGAACAAGCTGCCGAGGTATGGCTCGAGGTAAAGAGTCAACCGCAGTACGAGTTAATTAACACTCCGGACAAGATAGCCTGGGAAATTCGCAAAGCATACCTCTACTATGCTTTTCTGGCGGAATCGCCAAATTTAATAGGGAAATACATACCTGAGTATGCACGAAAAGTTGATATAAACGCTTTCAGCAACAACAGCAAATATATATCAAAAGATAAGCAAGGACTCAACCTGATGCTCACCACCATTAGAGTTCTTTTACTCATGGAGATTCATCCTGACGAGCTGCACAACGAAGGAGAAAACTTACGGATATACTACTACCGCCATCTTAAGAGTGAAAACTGTGAGCGAACCAAGGTGTTTACCAGGGCACTCTACAAGTTGATAATGGGGAACCTAAACCAAGGGGAACTAAACAGAGGTGTTCAGGATTTTTCGACGCGGCTCAAGGAACTCTCGAAAATTCAAATGTTTGACAATCCAGAATTAATTCGCTACGAAGAGTTGGGCGTAATGATTGTTAAACGATTACAGCGCCGCCAATCAAAATAGGTCGCTTAATACGGGTCAACATCAGGCGAGAAGAATACGCTGCGGTAATCGTCGCGGCCTTTTACCTGAACAATGCACTCGGCAAGAATCTCCTTGGCGCGAGCTACGCTCCTATCGCGCTCTACTTTAAGCAAAATATTCTTTATGTAGAAGTTCTGAATTCGAGCAACAATAGGCTCTTCGGGTCCAAGAACTCGTTTTCCAAACGCCTGTTTGAGCATTGCTACTAGCATTTCGGCGGCAGCGTTGGTAATAGCCCTGTCGCGGTGCTTAACTGTAATTCGAATAAGACGATAAAAGGGAGGATACATGAATTGCTTACGCTGATGCAGCTCGCTTTTAAAGAAATCGATATAGTTATTATCGACAATAAATTTTAAAACGGGATGTTCAGGCTGAGCCGTTTGGATAACAACCAACCCTTGTTTCTCCTTCCGGCCGGCACGCCCGCTAACTTGCGCCATGAGTTGGAAGCTGCGCTCGTGCGCTCGAAAGTCAGGAAAATTTAGCGGGCTATCGGCATCGAGCACACCAACAACCGAAACCTTATCGAAATCGAGTCCCTTGGTTACCATCTGAGTTCCCACAAGTACATCGAGCTTATACTCTTCAAAATCGGAAATTAGCTGCTCGTAGCTGATCCGTGAGCGCGTAGTATCCAAGTCCATACGTGCAATTCTGGCCTCGGGAAACACAACTTGCAACTCCTCCTCAATCTTTTCTGTTCCAAACCCTCTCGTCTTTATATCGGTGCTATGACATGCAGGACAGAGGGCTGGCACTTTTGCTGTATATCCGCAGTAGTGACAAACCATGTTATGTCCCGCCTTGTGGTAGGTAAGGCTTACATCACAATTCTCGCACCGAGGAATATGGGCGCAATCGGAGCACTCAAGATAAGGTGAAAAACCACGCCTATTCTGAAACAGTATTACCTGTTCCTTCTTCTTAAGGGCTTCGTCTATAGCCTTCAACATTTGTGGTGTAAACATTGCCACCATCTGCTTCATTTTCCGTGCGCGAATAGTGTTGGCCAGAATGGAGCTGGGCAATGCTACATCCTTATGTCGGCTAAGCAACTCAACCAAACCATACTTTCCTAGCAATGCATTGTGATAAGACTCGATGGACGGTGTTGCCGTACCCAAAAGCACCTTTGCACCAAAGGAGTTTGCCATCACCATAGCGGTATCACGAGCATTGTAGCGTGGTGCCGGATCATACTGTTTATATGTATTTTCGTGTTCTTCATCCACAATTACCAATCCAAGGTTGGCATATGGCAAAAAAACCGATGACCGCACACCGAGAATCAAGTCGTAGCGAGAATTTTCAGCATCAGTACCTTGCCCAAGCATTCGGGTATAAACTTCGGTACGCTGAGCATCGCTAAACTTAGAGTGGTAAACCCCAACCCTATCGCCAAAAACACGCGCAAGTCGGTTGATAATTTGGGTTGTAAGTGCAATTTCAGGCAGAAGGTAAAGAACCTGCTTTCCCTCATCGAGTACCTTCTGTATCAGTTGAATATAAATTTCGGTTTTGCCACTTCCGGTAACACCATGAAGCAGCACAACATCTTTCTCTTTGAAGTGAGCTTCAACCTCGGTCAAAGCCTTCTGTTGAGCATCGGAAAGTTCCGAGGCAAAACTTGTAGCCTCGCCATCCTCAATACGGCTAATCTCGCGCTGCTCAATTAAAAATATCTCTTTTTCACGGCAGGCCTTAAGAACACCGTAGGTTACCTGAACCTTCTCGAGCAAATCCTTCTGCTTTACTCGAATTGGATTACTCCAATCGAACGGCTGCGACAACGAGAGGTAAGCCAATAGCAAACGCTGCTGAGCCGGTGCGGAGCTAAGTTTTTCGAAAAGATTATTTACAGCCGCCTCATTGGAGACAGAGGGATGAAGCACAACCACGCTCTCGGTTCGCGGTTTAATGTTCTCCTTTAGCGACTCTTCTAATCTTATAATTTGAAGCCGTATCAATCGGCCAAGCACCGCCATTGAATTTTTCACCTCCAGCTCTTTACACAAATCCTGAACCGTAGTTGATTTTCGCTCTTTAACAAGTTGAACCACCTTGTAATCTTGCTCGTCTAGGTCGAAGTGGTCGGCATTTTCGCCAGTTAAAAAAATTCGGGTTTCACTTTCCAACTTCATGCCAGCAGGAAGTGCCGCCCTCATCACATCGCCCGGAAAGGCCATGTAGTAGGACGATATCCACTCCCACAGCATAAGCTGGTGTGAAGTAATAATTGGTGAGGTATCGAGAACCGAAAAAATATCCTTAGTTTCGTATTCGGCAGGTGCATTGGAATGCAACCTAACAACCACCGCAGAGTACAACTTTTTCCGTCCAAACTGCACAACAACCCTAACCCCAATGGCAACCTGCTGCTCCATCGATTCAGGAATAGCATAGGTATAAGCCTTGGGGACTGGCACAGGCAAAATAACATCGGCAAAAAGCCTCCGAGGAGTTACGGACATCGCAACTTAAATGGAAAGAATTTCGGCAAGTTTTAACATACTCACGTTAATATCCTTCTTGTTCTTGATGGTTTGATTGAATGGCACCTGCGAAATTTGATTATTCACAATACCTACCATGATGCTCTTTTGATCATCCAGAAGCGCCTCTACAGCACCGGCTCCCAGCCTAGATGCAGTAACCCTATCGAATGCAGATGGTGATCCACCGCGTTGAATGTGTCCCAAAATGGTAACCTTAACGTCGTAAACCGGAAAATCGGCCTTTACCTTATTGGCCACTTCAATGGCTCCACCTTGATCAGCACCCTCGGCAACTATAATGAGGTTATTGAGCCTCTTACGCTTACTATTATTTTCGAGATACGCTTTCAACTCGGCATAAGGAGTATGCACCTCTGGAATTAAAATAGCCTCGGCACCTACCGCAATTCCGCTTCGCAGTGCAATAAAACCAGCATCACGGCCCATTACCTCAACAAAGAAGAGGCGGTTGTGCGAGGATGCTGTATCGCGAATTTTATCTACCGCCTCCACTACCGTATTTAGTGCAGTATCGTAGCCAATGGTATAGTCGGTACCAAAGAGATCGTTGTCGATAGTTCCGGGGATACCAACGATTGGGAAATCGGGGTGCTCCTCCGAAAGCAGCCTTGCACCGGTGAAAGATCCATCACCGCCAATAACCACAAGGGCTTCAATTCCTTGCTTCTTAGCATTTTCGTAGGCAGTTTGGCGACCTTCCTTTGTCTTAAACTCCATGCAACGGGCCGTCTTTAGGATGGTTCCTCCCTTTTGAATGATGTCACTCACATCGGTGGTTTTCAAATCGCGAAATTCACCGGCAATCAAACCAGCATATCCCTGCATTACGCCTACAACCTTAATTCCGTTGTAAATAGCGGTACGAGTCACGGCCCTAATAGCAGCATTCATACCCGGAGCATCTCCACCTGAAGTTAATACTCCAATTTTCTTAAACTTTGCCATATATCTATTTTTAGCAATTTAATATTCATCATGGGTGGTATTAAACAACCCGATATATAGCACCAATCGGTGCTATCAATACATTTTATGAGCACCTAGATTGCGCGAATCTTTTCTGCTACCAGTTCCATCAGCCACAATGGCGTAGAGGTGGCCCCACAAACTCCCACGGAGTTAATTCCTTCGAACATTGACTCCTCTATCTCTGCGGCCGATTCCATGAAGATGGTATTTGGATTAGCATCTTTGCAAACCTGATACAGCACTTTTCCGTTGGAACTCTTTTTTCCCGCAACAAACACAACCATGTCGTGGCGACTTGAAAACTCGGCTAACTTTGGCTTCCGGTTCGAAACGCTTCCACAAACTGAGTTTACAACCTTTAGTTGACTGGAACCATTTGGAATAAGCGTATCCATCGTTTGCTTAATAGCCTCACCAAGGGCAACGTAATCTTCGCCATCCATGGTGGTTTGAGAAAAGAGAACCGTTGGTTTTGAGCAATCCAGCATCGCTACCTCTTCAACCTTTTCGATGATAATAGCCGCACCATTTGCATTTCCGATCAAACCAACTACCTCCGGATGGCTTTTCTTCCCAAAAATCACTACCTGTCCACCTACCAACTGCATCTCCGAATAAGCACTTGCCACACGCTGCTGCAACTTTGTAACAATTGGACAAGTTGCATCAACAATATTAACGCCACTTTCGCTGGCCAACTGGTATGTTTCGGGTGGTTCACCGTGCGCCCGAACCAACAATTGCTTACCTTTTAACGATGACATATTTGAGTAGTCAACCGTTTTAAGTCCTTTGCTTTCTAGCCTATTTACCTCTTCACTGTTGTGCACAATCTCGCCAAGGCAATAGAGCGATTCGCCGCGAGTAAGCAACTCCTCTGCTTTCTGGATGGCGTTTGTCACGCCAAAGCAAAAACCCGAACCGTTATCAACCTCAACAACGATTGCCATATCTACAGCTTATTCATTATCTCCTTAACCCAAACCATTTGTTCGGCGGGAGTCATGTTTCCGTTATCTAAAATGAGCGCATCATCGGCCCTACGTAGTGGGCTAATGTCGCGAGTTTCGTCCATGTGGTCGCGGCTGCGAACGTTGGCTTCAATGGCTTCAAGGGTAGTGTTGTCGCCCTTTTCCTGAAGTTCCTTAAAGCGTCGCATAGCGCGTACCTTAGGATCGGCAGTCATAAATATTTTAAGTTCGGCGTCGGGAAACACAACGGTTCCAATATCGCGGCCGTCCATAACAATTCCCTTCTCCTTACCCATTACCTGCTGTAGGGCAACCATTTGCTCACGCACTTGACCGATGGCGCTAACCGGAGAAACTAAGTTTGAAACATCAATGGTTCGGATTGCATCTTCCACAACTTCGCCATTCAAAATAGTTTCAAATCGACCAACATTGGCATTGAATTGAAAACCGATTTTAATAGCAGGAAGAAGCGCAACTACTTTGGCTGCATCAACAGATTTACCTACCGTTACAGCACCTCTGTTTAGCGCATAAAGGGTGACGGCACGATACATTGCTCCGCTATCAATAAAAATATATCCATACTCCTTAGCAATTGCTTTAGCAAAAGTGCTCTTGCCACAGGAAGAGTAACCATCAATAGCAATCGTAATTTTTTTCGAAGGCATCCTTAATCGTTTTAAGCAAGCAAAGGTAACAAAAATAGTAGGGCTAAAAACGGAGAAGTAGCGAAAATGAAGGTTGAAAATTGCAACAAACGATTGCTAAACTAGAAGAAGTTAAATGAATACTGCAATTTGACAATTAAGCATCAAAGAAACAGATATCAAGAACAGTTGTAGAGTCACCGTGACTTGCAGGACTTCATAAGGCAAACCACGTTGTATTCCTGTTGCCTATCTCCTCTCACCAAGATTCACGGTAACGGAGAAAACGTTGGAGCCACCGCTAATATGGTAGTTGGAACGAGCATAATTAAACATCAGCCTTCGGATTTTAAGTCCAAATCCCCAGCTAAAACCAACCATTGCCGGACGATCAACCAGCTTGAGTTCGTTGCGTCGCCGAAAAGAATAACCTCCACGAAGGTAAAAACCACGAAGGGGATTAAACTCAACGCCTGCGGTGGTATGCGAAAGAACCTCGTTTCCAAAACGCTCCACGGCCGATTGGCTTTTGGTGG
Source organism: Williamwhitmania taraxaci (assembly GCF_900096565.1). Taxonomy (NCBI): domain Bacteria; kingdom Pseudomonadati; phylum Bacteroidota; class Bacteroidia; order Bacteroidales; family Williamwhitmaniaceae; genus Williamwhitmania; species Williamwhitmania taraxaci. The sequence goes on along the minus strand of NZ_FMYP01000030.1, from coordinate 4,435 downwards.
TGGTTTCGCCTGTTGCAAAGGGATCAGTGTTTTTTTCGGGCCGTTTGAAGTAAACATTCATATCCTGAAGCTGGTCGAAAGTGGCCAGAATCCGAAATGGAGCATGCCGCATTTTCAAGGAAACACCGGCAACAACCTCAGAAGGCAATGGCTCCCGCTCACCGGTATAGGTTTTAACCTGTGTTCCTGCATTGCGAAACATAAGGGTTGCAGCAAAAAGGCTATCAGTGGAGTGGTAGGTAGTTCCCATATCGAGAGCAAAACCATAGGATACATAGGACTCCAAGGCTGAGTAAACCGGCTTAAAGGAAGCCCCAAACTGAAATCGTTCGTTAATTGGGCGGGCCCAAGATATGTTTGCAAAGTACTCCGATGCGCGAAAGCTACCCGTGATATTTCCAACTTCATCGGCAGCATCGAAACTACCGTAATTGATCCCGGACAAGCCAAAGGCCATGGTGCCCAACTTCCCAAAATCGTAAACCAAACCAATGCTGCCATAGCTAATATCGGCATAGTAGCTTATATAGGCGAGCGATAGTTGTTTGGTAGTGGAGGCGTTCATAAGTGATGGACATTGAAGAACCAGCCCAGCATCGTTGTCCCAAAGACCCACCGCCTCGCCGCCCAAAGCCGAGGCTCGTGCCGAAACTGGTAGCCTCAAAAACGAATAGGTAGCTTCTCCTCCACTTTGTGCCATGAGAGCACTACATAGAAGTGATATTGCAACGAGTGTAAGCCCAATTTTCTTTCTCATGTCGTTTTTAGTGGGCGTAAAGTTAACTAATTGTACGAAACGGCCCTTACTCCAAGTTAGGTTAAAAGCCATTGAATACAACTATTAAGCATTACACTCCATCCAACGATTATTCCGCGAAATTATTTTATAATCATTGGCAAATGAATAAAATTCACATGCCAACGCATTGATTGAACTGATAAACGTTTTAATTAATGAGATAAATCACTTAAAATCCAGCAGTAAAGAAGTGGTCGCATTAGCAATATTTCGTTTCTTTGTGATCCAACCCTTGACTCATGATTAGCAATAAAAACGGAGAGTCAAGATATTTAACCGAGCATTGAAGTTGTCAATAATGGTGACCGAAAAAGAGAAGATTGTTTTTATAGTTAACCCGGTTTCGGGCACTGGTAAGCGCGACAAAGCGCTAAAAATCATCAGAGAGAAGCTTTCCGACCGCTACAATTACAAGATTGTGACCACAAAGTTTGCCGGCGAGGCCACTGAAATAGTAAATGCTTACCACAAGCAGGGTTACACCAAAGTAATTGCTGTAGGAGGTGATGGGACGGTTAACGAGGTAGCCAAAGCCGTGGCGGGAACTGCACTCGAAATGGGTATCCTCCCCACCGGTTCGGGCAATGGATTGGCTCGACACTTGGGAATCCCCATGAATATTACAAAGGCTATTAAAGTAATCAACAATGGGAATGTAATAAACATCGATAACGGGGTAATAAACAACCACGTTTTCTTCTGCACTTCCGGAGTTGGATTCGATGCGCTTATAGGCAATCGCTTTGCCGAGGCTAGCACACGTGGCCTATCAACCTACGCAAAAATCACCACCAAGGAGTATTTTGCCTTTAGGGAGCAACAGTATACTATCGTTGCAAATGGAGAAACGCTTGAGCGAAGCGCCTTTATGGTAACGTTTGCTAACGCTTCACAGTATGGCAACAACGCTTTTATTGCTCCACAGGCCAATGCCTCTGATGGGATGATGGATATTGTGATAGTTAAGAAATTCCCGCTCTACATAGCGCCTATCTTCGCCGTTAGGATGTTTACGAAGTTGATTAATGGTTCCAAATATGTAGAAACCATTAGAGCCAAGGAGGCGATACTCTACCGCAAGGAAGCCGGATACGTGCACTACGACGGCGAGCCAGGCAGCATGGGTGCCGAACTAAAGGTCTCTATTGTGCATGCTTCGGTACGTATCATGGTTCCCTAGAGCAATCCCGGGTGCTTTTTCATTTGCTCCACAATGTGGAACGCCGCAGGACAAACGTATGTATTCTTAATCGTAAGATCCAACAGTTGATCGAACTTACGCCGATCAGTATGGGGATATTCCCTGCAAGCTTTCGGTCGGCTTTCGTATATTGAGCAGTAGTTATCGGCCATCAAGAATGGGCAAGGTTGACACTTATACACATAATCGCCATCGCTATCGAGGTAGAGATAGCGGCTAATTACCTCCGAGGGCCGAATGCGTAACTCCTTCGCCATACGATCAATGTCTCGGTCAGTAATGCTAGGACTGATAGATTTACAGCAGTTGGCACAATCCAAGCAATCAATCCGATCAAAGGCTTCCTCGTGCAACTCCTGCACAATACCATCGAGCTTTGTCGGCTTACGCTTTTTCAGCCGTTGAAAGAATAACTTCGTTTTCGCAACCTCCTTATCGGCGCGCTCCTTAAGACTTTCTAACTCGAGCATAGTTATATCCAACTTTTACCATACTGTGTGCCTTCCGAAGATGTTCACGATTTAACTGCGAAAGCAGCACACCACCAATCACAACACCCATACCCAGCAACTGAATTGGCGTAAGCATTTCGCCCAGCACAAAAAAGGCAACGATGGCTGTAATTACAGGAATAGCGTTATTAAAGATGCTGGCCTTGTTGATTCCCAAATGTTTTATGGCGTAACCAAAAAGGAGAAAGGCAAGCGTAGATGCAAAGATGGTCATGAGCATAGCCAACAAAAACTCATCGAAGGTAAAGGGAACCGCCATAAAATGATCGAACTCCAGCGAAAAGAAGAGGGGAATAAAGAAGAGCGATCCAATGGAGTTTTGGTAGGTGGTAATGGTAAAGATGTTATAGCTTTTCGTCAGCCGCTTAATAACAACACCATAACCAATGGTGGCCATAACCGCCATAAACATCAGACCTATTCCAAGTGGGCTAGCGACTAAGGTAAGATCCTTGCTCACCAACACCAAAAGCACCCCAAGAATGGAGAGTATAATCCCAGCAAAGTTCACCCAGGTGAGTCGTTCCTGATGGAAGAAATATGCACCAATGGGCGCAATGAGCGGAATAGTAGAGATGATAACCGAAGCCACCGTGGAAGAGAGCATGGTCATTCCGTAAGCCTCACCCATAAAGTAAACGAAGGGTTCGAAGAAGGCCAGTATCACAAAAAACTTTAGATCACCCGGCTTTATCCGCTCCAGCTTGCCCAATAGTAGCGTAACCGCAACCAGCAGTATTGAAGAAAAAACCAAGCGAAACAGCACCAGCGTGACCGGGTAAGGTCCATAAAGGAGAAAGAACTGGCGATACCAGATAAAGGTCATGGCCCAAAAAACTTGGGCAAGCACAACCGCGAGGTAAACAAGGAACGACTTGGACTTAAGCATGGCGCATCGCAATTTTAGCGGCGCGAAGATACTTATTTTTTCTCGCCACGGGTATTTGATAGCGAAGGAAGAAAAAGGATTAACCACTAGGAAAATGAAAGAATAAGGCAACAAGGGATCATAAGGCAAATGCGATGATTTACTAACGAATAAAACCAAACCACAGATTAACACAGAAAAAAACAACAAGCAGCATAACCATTTGCAACACCCTAACTGCATGAAAAGGTGAAATCTCGTTATAAATTTCTTCCATAAAAACAGCTCCCCTATAAAAAGCAAAACGCCCCGAAGTTCGGGGCGCTTTACATAATTATTTTTCTAAAACAGTTTGCTATTGTCGAACGAAATGCCCTTTCCATCGCTATGTGTGTCTATTGCCGATGCACAGCTGTAGCCATCCTTCAGGCGTTAAGCAATATTTTTTCTTTGGCAACATTCGTTGAGTTCCGCCAACAGATAGAGCCGTTTTTATTCTATGGAAATGTTATTGTCCAGTCGTTCCGTATTAATTCTTCCTTGGTATATATAAAATGCCTTTCATACATTTTTTGGCATTTAATCTCATCATTGGAATACTTGGTTACAATAGAATCTGCGAAAATGTAAAAATGAATTTTACTATTTTTCGAATCACTAAAGGAACGACTCCATGCATTAAATCCATTTTTATAAATACGTTTATATGATTTTTTTAAAACATATTGATTTGATAGAATATCAGTGCTATCACCTTTAGAATTCCTATCACTACTGTCCGACAAAAAGATTCCAGTTGAAACGTTAGTTGAATAAAAATAAGGGGCTACTCCCCGAAGGTTTCACCCCGATGTTGTAGATTTGTTTTGCAAAAAAAAACACAACATGGGCAAAAATACAGAAATAAAATTAGTCGGACAGCCGATTTTCAAACAAGCCATCAACTTAATCGATGCCATTAATGTCAGCAGCTTGGTGAAAAAGCATGGTGCAGACCATTACTATAAGACGTTTAAGGCAAAACCCCAGCTGGTTACCATGCTGTTTGGCGTCCT
>NZ_FMYP01000029.1 GCF_900096565.1 Williamwhitmania taraxaci | reverse complement strand
TTCGGTAATATCCTCGGCGCATTCGCCGCCGCATAAAACCAGCATGAGGTAGGATCGAAACAAATCACTGTAGGAATACTGTGCCTTAACTCCCCGAATGCCAAGCGTTTGGTCTATGGTGTCGTAAATAGAGGCCTCCCGGATAATTTTGTCTGCAAAATTTATTCCGCCAAAAGAGTTGATGGTGTCGCTAGAATATGTAATTTTCATCCGCTACGATGTTTTCACCTAAGTAGGTGAAAATATTTTAATCGGGAAAGCCTTGTGATGATTATTATTACAGGGGTTCCCGATTATTTTATGCTTTTATGTTGCGGATATAAGGTATTATGGTATAAGCATATTTTATTTTTACTTTTGCGCTTTAATAAAACTACAATGGCCATTACAGTAAAGCATGCGGATGAGTTAACGCTATTCCTTCTAACCGAGGCGGTGCGGCGGTTTGAGGTAGAGCCCGGCTATGCCGATAAGATATTGCAACGCTTATTTCTGGAGAAGAAAGGGTTGAATAATCGCGATAGGGGTTGCGTCTCCGAAATGTTCTACGATCTTTTACGCAACAAACGGCTATTGGAGTCGGGAATGAACTTTAGTGGGTATAAACCCATTGAGCGTTCCTATTTGTTGGCATCCGCATATATTCTCTGGAGGGATATTCAAGTGCCCAAGCGGCTTGAGTTGCCTCGTTTCAACTTTAAGGCATACCTTACTCGGGTAGCCTCAAATGCCGAATCGAATCCTGCTATCCGCTTCTCCGTTCCCGATTGGCTTTTCGTCCTGGGTAAGGCCGAGTTGGGCGATAGATGGGAAAAGGAGTTAGATGCCCTAAACAGTTCTCCCTTACAAGCACTACGTGCTAATACATTAAAAACGACGGTCGACGACTTACAGCAAAAGTTTGCCGACCAGGGCATCAACTGCACCAAGGCAACGGATGTGGCAAATGGGTTGGTGATGGATAGAAAGGGAAATCTGTTTCTTACCCATGAATTTCATGAAGGGCTCTTTGAGTTTCAGGATATTTCCTCTCAACGCGTTGCCGAACTACTGGACCCCAAACCGGGGATGTTGGTGATGGATGCTTGTGCCGGCAACGGTGGAAAAACGCTTCATCTTGCAGCCTTGATGGAAAACAAGGGTCGCTTGGTAGCTGCCGACAACCTAGTTTATAAACTATCAACCATGCGTCGCAGAGCACAACGTGCAGGTGTGTTGAATGTGGAGTCGGTAGATGCCGCCATCCCAAATGCATTCTTACCCTTCCACGATTTGGTGGATCGGTTGCTGCTGGATGTTCCCTGCACCGGAACGGGCGTTTGGCGACGTAATCCAGAGGCTCGGTGGCTAATGAAGGATACTACCCTTGAAAACTTACACACCCAGCAGCGGGAGATCATAGCATCTTACTCGGTTATGGTTAAGCCCGGTGGTCAAATGGTTTACTCCACTTGTAGTATCTTACCCTCGGAAAACCGATTACAGGTAGAGGCTTTCCTTGCCCAGAATTCTAACTTCTATTTAGTTAAGGAGATTCAACTCTTCCCTTCCGAAACCGAAGGCGATGGATTTTATATGGCACTCATAGGTAGGAATGCCTAATAAGTCTAAAAGTAAACAGAACGGTTGGCTAATGTTCTTCCGATTGGTTAATAAAAACCCCGACAGTGATCTGCCGGGGTTCTTTATGAATTATACGATGTTTGCGGGAACTAATATACTACTCTGCTACCACGTTTGCTATAAGCGTTGACGACGTGCAGCCAGTGATCTCCACATATACATAGTCACCAATTTTGAGGTTTTCCTTGGGGAATACAACCACATTATTTTGAGAGGTTCGTCCATAAAGAAATTCGGTTGAACGTTTCGAAACACCCTCAACCAGCACTTCGAACGATTTTCCAATATCCTTCTTCTTGCTCGCTAGGGAGATTTTGCCCTGCAGGGAAATAATTTCAGCCAACCGCTGCGATTTTACCGTTTCGGGAACGTCGTCCTTGTAGTGTCTGGCAGCCTTTGTATTTGGGCGCTCGGAATATTTATACATGAAAGCATAATCGCACTTCAACCACTCCATAAGCGAGAGTGTTTGTTGGTGATCTTCTTCCGTTTCGCTACAAAATCCGGCAATAATATCGGTGGTGATGGAGCAGTCGGGGAGAATGTTCCTTATGGATTCGATACGCGACATGTAATACTCGCGGGAATACCCTCTATTCATTAACTCCAGCATACGGGTGCTTCCCGACTGAACGGGTAGGTGGATGCTGTTGCAGATGTTCTCGTACATGGCCATGGTATAGAGCACCTCGTCCGAAATATCCTTGGGATTGGAGGTGGAGTAGCGCACGCGAAGCGATGGGTTTACGCGGGCTACCATCTCGAGCAATTCGGCAAAGTTGACGCTCTCTTCTTTATTTTCCCATCCGTAGGAGTTCACATTTTGCCCTAATAGCGTTACTTCCCGGTAACCATTTGCAAAAAGTTCTTCAACCTCGCGCACAATGGTATGTGGATCTCGGCTTCGCTCGGCACCTCGGGTGTAAGGTACCACGCAGTAGGAGCACATGTTGTTGCATCCACGCATGATGGAGACAAAGGCGGAAACGCCATTCTTGTCGAGTCTGATGGGGCTGATTTCCGCATAAGTCTCCTCGCGCGAAAGAAGCACGTTGATGCCCTTCTGACCGCCCTCTGCTGCCCTTACAAGCTGCGGAAGTTCTCGGTAAGCATCGGGGCCAACTACCAAATCCACAAAATTATCACGCTCGATGAGTTTTTCCTTCAATCGTTCGGCCATACAACCAATTACCCCTACCAGTAAGCTGGGTCGTTTCTTCTTCTCGATGTGCAAGTTCTCAAGTCTACCCCATATCCGTACTTCGGCGTTGTCGCGAATGGAGCAAGTATTTATAAGGATTATATCGGCTTCGTTGAGGTTCTCGGTAATGGAGTAGCCATTAGCCTGCATGATGGATGCCACAACTTCGGAGTCGCTCGAATTCATTTGGCAGCCGTAGGTTTCAATATACACTTTGGGTAAACTCTCGTTGTAAACTGGCTTAACGCTGCGAAAATACCGAGGTTTGTCTTTATGGAAGAGGCTACTCATTTCTTCTTTTTTTTGCAAAGTTAATAGCAAATTACAACTTTTATTGTTCTCAATGATCGATTCCAATAAATTTGAAACTAACCTAATATTCCTAAATCTACACGGGGAGCTTCGTCTTGGCTTTTGTGCGTAATTCAACGAACATTGTGGGGCTTAAATATTCAGTTTATCTTTCCATATATCAGTAACGTAGATAGGGGTTAGTTGGGTTGCTTCCGATAAAAAAGCATTTTATAAAAGGAAGTGAGCGGTTAAATTGCTATTTTTGGGCTCAAATTTTATTTATATCCCCTCAAAATCTAATCTTTAGGAGTTATGTCTGGTCATAGTAAGTGGTCTACTATTAAAAGGAAAAAGGGTTCGGCAGATGCCAAGCGTTCGCAAATGTTTTCCCGTATTATTAAGGAGATGATGGTTGCCGTGAAGGATGGTGGGCCCGACCCAGAGACCAATACTAAGCTACGGCTTTGCATCAATAACGCTAAAGGGGCAAACATGCCCAAAGAGAATATTCAGCGCGCCATTACTAAGGCCGACCAAGAAAAAACCGGTATACAAGAGCTTACTTTTGAGGGGTATGGATTTAGCGGAGTTGCCATATTTGTCGAAACGCTCACCGACAACAATAACCGCACTGTTTCTTTTGTTCGTTCCATCTTTACAAAAAAGGGAGGTAGCTTAGGCACTAACGGATCGCTGAGTTTCCTTTTCGACCGTAAGGGCGTATTCACCATTCCGGCTGCCAACGTTAAGAGCATGGACGATTTTGAGATGGGTGCAATTGAGGGCGGTGCCGAGGAGATTGAGGTAAACGATGATACTATTGAGATTACCGTGGCAATGGAAGACTTTGGCCGTATGCAAAAGGCTCTTGAGGCTATGGAGATAGAGGTGGAGAACGCCGAGTTGCGCCGTATTCCCAACGATTTAAAGCCAGTAGATGCTCGAACTGCTATGAAGGTTCTTCGAATGATTGACGATTTTGAGGAGATCGATGATGTTGTTGCCGTTTACCATAACATGGAAATGACTGATGAAATTATGGCGGAAATAGAAGCAGGCGAGTAGCCGCAATAGTTCTAGCTTATCTTCGTTGTTCAGTAGATTTTCGTTTTTAATTAATGTGTCTTTATGAAAATAGTAAGATTAATTGTTTTGGCTCTTCTGGTTGCAACTTTTTCGTCGTGCGGAAGCCTAAAGGGAATCGTTGTTTCGAAGGTGGATAATGTGCAAGTGAACTCACTGGAAGGAAACAAAGTAAATATTGATCTTGTGGCTAAGGTGGAAAACCCCAACAACAGGAAGATTAAAATTAAGAAGATAGACCTCGATGCCGTGCTTGGGAAGCAGCAGCTGGGTAAGCTTACCCTTAAAGATAAGGTGATCATTCCAAAAATGTATACTGGCGATGTTCCTGCCACCATTGTGTTGGAGCTGAAGAATATGCTTATGGGTGGATCCGTATTACTGTCCGGAAACCCCGAAAAGTTAGCCGCGAAGATTCGCATTACCGGTAAAATCCGGGTGAAAGTTGGGCTCTTCGGTAAGAATTTTGAGTTTAAGGATCAAACCCTCGGCGAGATAGCTACTCAGATTAAGGGAACCAACTAAAATAGTTGGGCTTATATCATAAAATGAATAACTTTGCCGCATAGTTGAGCGGATGGCTTTTGCTAACTACTTAAATCTTACTTACCAAGAGTAATGAAGCACCGAATAGCATTAATTATTTGTTTGGCATTGGCTCCTTTTTCATCGCAAGCTCAGGGAGACACCTCAGAAAAGGAGGGATACATTCCCTACTTCCAGTCACTTCAAACTCCAAAGGAGAATGGAGGTAAAGTTACTATACTACAAGATCCAGAAATAGAGTTGCTGTGCAACCAGGTGGGATTTCAAAACGCTAAGGCCAAAGGTGCTCCTGGTTTTAGGGTGCGCATATATCGGGACAATAGCCAGCAATCGCGGCAGAAATCGATGGATATCATTGCAGAGTTCATTGCCAAATTCCCCGACATCCCTTGTTACCGATACTACGACAATCCCTACTTTAAGGTGTCGGTGGGCAATTTCCGAAACCGATACGAGGCGATGAGGGTTTTTAAACAAATTGCCAAAGACTTCCCGCGGGCCTTCATTATTCAGGAAACCATAAGTTATCCAAGAGCAGACTGAAAGGCAAATGAGCACTTCACGAAACAACATCCGGCTTAAGCAGGCATCGTATCAAATACGAGGAGAAGTCATCTCCACCCTTGCAGAAGCCGGATCGCTTTGTTTATATAGTTACATCATCCCAACGCAGCCATCGTCCATCTCCTTTGGTGGAGCATTCGTTTTTACCAATAAACATACCGTGCGCACAACTGTTTGTTGTTATGGTAAGGCCCATAACACCTACCGGCTGGAGTGCGCTTCTGATATTTTGTGCGATCCGTTTTCACTTCCACTAAAAAGAACTGACCTACCATATGAGCGACCAAATTAAGCATGAGTGCGGCATAGCCCTCATCCGATTACTGAAGCCACTTAGCTACTATCAGGAGAAATACGGCACTTGGCAGTATGGAATCCAAAAGCTTTACCTGCTTATGGAGAAGCAGCACAACCGAGGACAAGATGGCGCCGGTGTAGCCGGTATTAAGCTTAACTTGCCTCCTGGGAAACGCTATATCGATAGGATTCGCTCCAACTCAGCCTCTCCCATAAAGGAGGTGTTCGATCATATCTCTGCGGGGATTAATCGCTTTTCACTCGAACCCGAAAAGCAAGCCGACCCCAACTTTGCCCTGCACAACATACCGTTTGCAGCCGATCTTTACCTTGGACATCTGCGCTACGGAACCTTTGGTAACCATTCCATAGAGTATGTGCACCCGGTAATGCGTGAGAATAACTGGAAAACACGCACCTTGGTGCTCGCCGGAAACTTCAACATGACCAACGTGGTGGAGCTCTTCAACAAGCTTATTGAGCTGGGCCAGCATCCACTCGACGTTTCCGATACCGTAACAGTGCTCGAGAAGCTGGGCCACTATATCGACGACGAAAACCAACTCCTCTTCCGCCAGTATAAGAATGAGGGAATGAGCAACGCCCAAATCTCGGAGTTCATTCAAAACAACCTTAGCATTGAAAAGGTGCTTCAGCGCGCAACTAAAGATTTCGACGGGGGATATGCCCTTGCCGGGCTATTCGGTCATGGCGATGCTTTTGTGGCCCGCGATCCGTGGGGCATTCGTCCGGCGTTCTTCTACCAAGACGATGAGATTGTGGTGGTGGCCAGTGAGCGTCCGGTAATCCAGACGGTACTTAACGTTCCCATCGAAAAGGTGCAGGAGATAAAGCCGGGTTGTGCCCTAATCATTCGCCGCGACGGGAGTGTTAGCCACAACGAAATTCGTGTGCCGCAGGAGCGTAAGTCTTGCTCTTTTGAGCGAATATACTTCTCGCGCGGAACCGATAGCGATATATATAAGGAGCGGAAGAAATTGGGTGAGTTGCTTACCCCTGCCATCCTTGAGGCCGTGAACAACGAGCTGGACGATACCGTATTCTCCTTTATTCCAAATACGGCCGAAACGGCATTCTATGGTATGGTAAAGGGGGTAGAGACCCATATGCTGAACCAGAAAAAGGAAGCAATTATAAAGGCGGGAGTTACCATTACACCCGAAATGCTCGATACCATTATCGCATCTAGACCAAGGGTGGAGAAAATTGCCGTTAAGGACGTGAAGCTCCGCACCTTTATTTCGCAGGATAGCGGCCGCGACGATCTGGTGGGCCACGTCTACGATGTTACCTATGGGGCCGTTCGTGCGGGAACAGACAACCTCGTGGTGATTGACGACTCCATAGTGCGCGGAACCACGCTTAAACGATCCATCCTCCGCATTCTCGATAGGCTACAACCCAAGAAGATTGTGGTGGTGAGCAGCTGCCCTCAAATTCGTTACCCCGATTGCTATGGGATAGATATGAGCAACCTCGGCGATTTTGCCGCCTTCCGTGCTGCCATTGAGCTGCTCAAGGAGACGGGAAGGCAAAGCATCATCGATTCGGTTTACCAAAAGTGTAAGGAGCAGCAAAACCTACCCAAGGAGGAGGTGATGAACTATGTGAAGGGAATTTACAGCCCCTTTAGTCCTACCGAAATTGCGCATAAAATTGGCCAGATGCTCCGTCCGGCCGATATGAAGGCCGACCTGCAGCTGGTATTCCAAACCATTGAGGGACTTCATGCCGCCTGCCCCAACGATCTTGGCGACTGGTATTTTACCGGAAACTACCCAACACCTGGTGGTAATAGGGTGGTAAACACCTCCTTTATCAACTTTATTGAGGGTAGGAAGGAGAGAGCCTACTAAGGGCGGAGTGTTAAATCTTATTAAAATGAGTAAGCGAGAGTAGGAGTTTCGGATTTTTTTGGTTTATTGCATCACAATCAAATGACAATCACACAACGACTTTATATAGTTATCGGTTTGAAGTAATCGCAACAAACCCCCAAGGTGCAATCCTTGGGGGTTTTTTTATATGATGTGGTAGGCTTGGACGTATATGAAGTTTCGGATATTGATTAATTCTAGTGGAAAGGAAGTAAAGGCAGAAGAACGCCAATTTGCGAGGAAAGTTATATATGAATGCTGCGTAGATTACGATGTCTTTTTCTCTTGATTTAGTTTAGTGTTCACAAAATTGTATGCATTAACCGTTTTTTCCATTATTGACCAATGATTCCTGTACTGTCTTTTTATTTCAGGGGCGTTCATCTCATTGGCTGCATTATACACATACCTAAAGACATTCCCTCGGTATTTTCGCGGAGACTCTTCTACTATATACTGCCAGTTGCCAAACATATCCTTAATACGTTTTGATCGTTTGATCTTTAGCATTCTTGTCTTCCTTCCCTTAAAGGTTAATTGGCGAAACAATTTTGTCTTAAAGAGAATTTTTTCGTCAGAAAGGTCTCTCTCCTTTTTTCTGTCTGCTCTACGGCTTGCTCTTCGAATTGAATCCTTTAATCTGCGATAGTATTTTGCAAGGTTGGCTGACTTTATTAGGGTTTGATAACCGTAGAACTCAAAACCAAGGTAAACGAAAGGTACATTATATCTGGGAGTTCCTGTCTCTTCCCTATATACCTGTAGTCGTTCTTCTTTACCGACAAATTCCTTTTTGAAAGTAGACACTTCAGTTTTTTTCTCGGAGATAGTTAATTGAGTTTCTTTGCCTCGAATTGCATCCATCACAAAAGATAAAACCTCATTGCGTTCATCTGTTTCACATACAAGAACAATATCATCCGAATACCTTCTATAAAATACGCCTCGTTTCAAAACCAGCTCCTCATATATCATTTTATCGAAGGCATACATATAGATGTTGGCAAGCATTGCACTTATAGCAAGCCCTTGTGGTATGCCAACCAATACATTTACAGCCTCTTTCTTTCTTACGAATTGATTTTTGTGAACTAGAATTTGCTTAGTGCGAATGAGTTCTTGCAACTCTTTGGGCGATTCCAGAAAGGAGTGGATTCCTTTCTTTCTTAACTCAGCAATATGGGCTTCGTCAAATCCATTATGCGTTGTTTTAAAGTCATTAATGTTAATATAATGGAAACGGGTAATTGATTTGAAGATATTGTAATGATCTTTGGGCAAAATCGATTTGCCAAGTAGTTGGCACCATTGATGTTTCAAAACGACATGGTCGAGCGAGCTAAAAAAACTTTCAATGTCAAGTGCGATGGCAGCACATTCGCCTCTTCGCTTTATTTCCTGAAAGGCATCGTGGGCAAAACTTATATTATTCTTCTTCTTCGTTCCATCATCCGAAGGGATTTTTCGGTAGGCACAAATGCAGTTGCTTAGTGCGTGCGTCTGTTTAAGTAATTTTTCATATTTCTCACCCAGAACTTTATTGGCATAGTAGGCATAAATTTGAGCATCGAGGTGTGATGCATACATTATTGGCCTGACTTTTTTGGTGGGAATAACCTTACCGTTTTTTATTTCCGTATGGCTGCGTCTAACGATTCCATTTGGTTGTTTTATCTTTTTATACTTTCTCTGAGTTACTGTTTTATATAGGAGGGGTAGGAAAGCATGATTACCCACAAAACTTACGTTCGATACCTTTCGCTGGATCAAGTTGCGTTGGTCGAATGTAATCTTATCATCGAGATGAAGATAGCCTTTAGGCTTAAACCAATCCTTATTGGGTTTCATTTCATTTTGTAAAAAGATGGGAGGAGCCAACCCCAGTGTTGTAAATAAATGTTGCATACCTATTTCTAGTGCGCCACTATCCAAGTAATTGAATACTGGGTCAATTTTGACTTTGCAGAAAACCATGATAGTGATAAATACTAACCTAGCCTTGCTGATAGCAGTGTCATCTATGATTCCTGTAGAATTACTTCTAGAGTGCATAATAGATTACATGCTTGGCCTAATGCTCAAGGAAATTCACCAATTCATTCGAATGAATTTGGGAATGTCCGAAATTACATTAACTCTTCTCCCTATTAACCGTTGCTAATAGTTGATTGAAAATTATAAAAAGAACCTTCAATACATTGACGCAATTAACTGCAACACTTTAAATAATTGGCTCCAACCCAACCAAAAGTAACTATTATTTCTACCTTTAAAACAAAAATGGAAACAAAAAATATCAAACCTATTTTTGAAATCGGTGATATAGTTGCAATTACTTCTCATCCTAATTTAAATCAAGCGGGTAATTGGGCTTTAGGTAATCATAACAGCAAAGAGTTTGATGCGCCGTTTATGCTGGTGATAGAAGTTAATCACAATCCTAAACCAGAGCATATTTTTGATGAAAAAACCTCGAAACAGGTGAGTTCTCACAATAAATATTTATGCCAATGGTTTGATTTTGAATTGGGTCAGGTAAAGGATGCTTGGTTTCTGGAACCTCACTTAACTCAATTTCAGCATCATATTTCTTCTGTGAACATTGAATCTTTATCCTTAGGAACTGTATTGACCCTGAAAACAAGAGTTATTGAGGTAATGAAACAATTTGCAAATGAGATGGAACCGAGTAAGTCACGTTACATTAATCGATTTATTTCGCCATTGTTTTTTGTAAAAGGGTTTGAAAAGGTAGACAGTCCTAAGTTATATGATACAAAGTTGGAAAACTGTTTGATTAAAGAAGTTTCTTCTATTAAGATTAAATGTGGCTGGTACAATACCCGAAAAGGAACATATAGTGAAGAGTTTATTCCCCTTGATTCCTTGTCTTTTCTTTACGATGAAATAACAGTTAAACATCAAACATTAAGCAAAGATGCTGGCATTAATGTTGATGAATTTTCTGACCATTACCCAGATTATCGATCTTCAATGAAAATGCTTGAAGAGGATGATAAATTTAGTTTTCAATCAGATTCTTTCGAGAAAGAAAGGCAATCAGGTAGTAGATTACATCATGCTGCATTTCTCTATCTGAGCACAAAGGGCAAAAATAGAAGAATCATTTCGCATTCAGTTTTGAATAGATTATTGAAAGAGTATATCGATCGTGATAGTTTACTATTCAATCTATTTATAAAGGACGATGCCAGGAAAGTTTATAGTCAAGTAGATTTGTTAATACCACAAGATAATGGGAAGTATGTTCTTGTAGACATCATTGGTTCATTAACTATTGAGCGGCCATGCCTTTTAATCTTTAAAGAAAAGATTAAAGCAGAGACTAAAGATATAAATGAATTACTTAGAATAGATCACGAACTTACAAAGTATTGGTTACGGCTTGAGTTAAATCATAGCATACTTAAAAATAACTATGATTGCGACATTGAACGTTATGAACTTTGGATTGTAAACAATGATCTAATTGATAAGATAGTTGCAACCCCAACTAATCTAAGCCAGTATTTTGGATAATTCTCGCCCTCTTCATATGCCCCACCTTTTCCGTTCGTCAAAAAACTGGTAAAAATGCCCTTCGTATATGGATGGTTTTGTAACTTGGTTTTGTCTTTTTAGACAATCAGTTAAAATTATTTACTAACCTAATTTTAATCCTATGCCAGTTAAGTATGTGCTGGTGGAGCGGGCAAATCCACAAGACCGGCAAGCACTCAAAAAGTTTTATGCCCAGGCAGTGAGCACGGGCGAGGTAAGCCTCAAAACCTTAAAGACCGATATCTCGGCGCGCTCTACCGTCAATCCCGCCGATGTGGTGGCGGTAATCGATACCTTTGTGCAAATGCTCGTGCAGGAGCTGTCGCAAGGGAAGATTGTTCGGCTTGGCGACTTTGGTTCGTTCCAGGTGGGCATCTCGAGCGAGGGAGCCGAGAGCTCGGAGAAATTCCACTCCTCCATGATTCGCGATGCCAAGATTACCTTCCGCCCCGGAACCGATCTCCGCGACATGATCGCCACCCTAAAGTACGAAAAGTCATAGCCGTTTTTGCTAATATTCAAACGGGGCGTTCCGTTTTCGAAAACGATACGCCCCTTTTTAAAATCGGACCGCCCCTTTTCCCAAAAAGGGGCGGTCCTTTTAGGTAAACGATACGCCCCGATTTAAAAAAGGAACCGTCCGATTGGAGTACTCTCCAAAAAGGTGGTTTTAAGCGCTCTTTTCGGAACAAATACTCCTCGGCAGCAGACACGCATTTGGAGCATAATTGTCCTTTAACTATCACCTATAAAAAGTGAGGGCCCCCCCTTGCGGAGCGGCCCTCTGTCGTTTTTGTGGTAAAACGAACTATCTAATGGAATCTTTTTTGCTTTTCAGTCGGTCCAAGAATCGTGGCCTACGGAGGAACGTTTTCACGTGCCGATCGAGCTTCTTGGCGTAAATATCGCTTATGGTGAGCAGAATCCCCGTCTCCTCTACATCGCCAAAGTGAGGGTTTAGCACGGTGCCAAACACCTTCATGGAGGGGGAGAGGTTCATGTAGGCGTTGATGAGTGGAGGAATGTTTTCGCCCAAGCCACGCACCGTCTTGTTGAGGATAATGTAGTCCTCTTGGTAGGTGTTGCCAATAAATACCTTTTGCATCTCCTCTTGGTTGATGTCGAGCTCGATGGGGAAGTTTGGGATTACGAGGTTTTCCCTATCGGCAAAGTATTTGTCGAGGAAGTAAAGGATATAGTTTCGCGCCTCCATGTGGTATGAGCGGTACATGGTAACCTTGCCAAAGAAGTATTTAATTTCGGGGTATTCCACCGTGAGGGCACCTAAGCCATCCCAGAGGTTATCCAAGGCCCACATTCCCTTGCTAATGCGGCCGGTGCTTTGGTAGTTTGGCTGCACAAAGCTGCGGCCCAACTCTA
Source organism: Williamwhitmania taraxaci (assembly GCF_900096565.1). Taxonomy (NCBI): domain Bacteria; kingdom Pseudomonadati; phylum Bacteroidota; class Bacteroidia; order Bacteroidales; family Williamwhitmaniaceae; genus Williamwhitmania; species Williamwhitmania taraxaci. The sequence goes on along the minus strand of NZ_FMYP01000029.1, from coordinate 34,341 downwards.
TCATATGAGGAAGGTATCCCTCCAAGAATTTATCGGTAAAGGAAAATAGCTCCGAAGTAGCTATGTTCATGTGATCGTCCTTATGATGAAGCACGTGGAAGCGATAGCCGCCCAGTATCTCCCTATCTTTTGGATCCCAAACGATAAGTTGCTTGTAGGGGTTTTCGCTGGTATCGAATTCGTCGATATCCATACTCAATCCGGTTCCTCCGCCAGCTACGCGGAAGGTGAGCTCGCGCAAGCGACCAATTTCGCGCATAATGTTGGGCGAGTCGTGTGCGGTTACAATGTACAGTTTATTTCCACCGTTGTTTGTTCTGCGAAGAAATTTTTCCCGTGTAAGTTCCTTAATGATGAGGGAGTTGTCCACTGGGGCAATTAGTGGTTGCATAGTATTGAAATTTGTCAAATGTAACTTTTTTATTTATACGCCATCATTGAACCGCTGCTGTTTTTTGCCGGAGTTCTTTAGCGCATAAGCCTTTTTTCGTATAAAGAGAGCCCAATCCTGGGGCGTTTTTTCCTTAGTAAAAGTGGTGTAAGGGATTGGTTCACCTACAATAAGGTTTATGGCCTTTCCCTTTTGCCGAAACATTTCATCAACAAGGTAAAGCATCTCAATGTTCGCTTTGATGCCGAAGAATTTGCGAACGCGCGCCAAATTGTAGAAAAAATTGGAGTTGCGTCCCTCAAAGAATATAGGTACTATGTCGCGCTGGTGCTTTATTGCCTTGGACACAAAACTCTTCTTCCACTCCAAGTCCATGATAGCGGTGCCAATTCGGCGGGAGCAAAGGCCGGCGGGGAAGTAAAGAACTTGCGCCGTGGAGGCGTAGGTATTCTCAATGCGGCGTACGTAGTCGATGTTTTGCCCGCCATGCTTATTTACAGGGACAAAGAGCCCCGAAAGCTGATCGAGGTTCATGAGCAGATCGTTTACCACGAACTTTATATCGGGGAAGTGCTTTTGCATTTCGCTAAGCAGAATTAAGCCATCGAGGCCCCCAAGCGGGTGGTTGGAGGCGAATATGAATCGACCATTGGCGGGTAGGTTCTCCAGCCCCTGTGCGGTGTAGCTTATCCCCATGTCGGCAAGGCAAGCGTTTACAAACTCAATGTCTTGAAGGTGTCCCAGACGGCGGATCATGCCGTTCAAATCGTCCTGATGCACGATTCGCTTAAGGTAGCGAATCAACCATTTGGGGAGCATCTTTAAAAGCTTCGGACTCTTCTTGGCAATAAGGCCTTCAACGTCGATAAAGTTGGCGGAAGCATCTTTGGCAACGCTATCCGTATTTTCGGTTTGCCCCATGTTCACAACGGTTAAATTCACAAAGGTAAAATATTTATTAATCCGTCACTACGTATTCTCAACACCAAGTTAACAAAGTGCTTGAGATTACCGCAGTTGCTAATCGATTCGAATATTATGACGAAAAGTTATCAACAAAGTGGGTGAAAGTGGGATAATGTGTATAAAAGTGGGTATTTTTGTCCTAACTTTACTTTCACAAGAAGTGTAATGGCAATGACAACTTTTATAGGCGATTATGTATGCAAGGTTGATGAGAAGGGGCGGGTTTTACTACCGGCGGCCTTCAAAAAGCAGCTTGCCGCCTCGTCTACGCCCGATAACTTCGTTGTAAAGAAAGACATTTTTGAGAAATGTTTGGTGCTATACCCGGGAGAGGAGTGGGAGCGTCAGTGCGCAATAATTCGCGCATCGGTGAACCCTTACAATAAGCAGCACAACCTGTTTTTGCGGGAATTCTTCAGGGGAACGGCCGAGGTGCAACTCGATTCGGGAGGCCGATTGCTGCTGCCCAAACGGTTGCTCGAAACCATTGAAGCGGGCAAGGAGTTGGTGTTGGCAGGGCAGGATGGCAAGATTGAGATATGGGATAAGGAGCGTTACGAGAAGGTAAGCCAACCTGAACAAGATTTTGCAGCGCTTGCAGAGAGTATTTTAGGAGGTATTAATCAATAATTGTTTGCAATGAGCTACCATGTTCCTGTTCTTTTAAAGGAGAGCGTGGATGCTCTTGGCATAAAACCCGGGGGTGTTTACGTGGACCTCACCTTTGGTGGTGGTGGTCATTCGGGGGAGATTCTCCATCGGCTCGATAGCCGTGGGAAGCTTTATGCGTTCGATCAAGACCCAGATGCACATAAGAATAAGCCCGATGATGAGCGGTTAACGCTTATCCGAGGCAACTTTAAGTATATGCGCGGATATCTCCGTCAGCAAGGAATTGAGGAGGTGGATGGTATTCTAGCCGATCTAGGCATTTCGTCGCACCATATTGATACACCCGAGCGGGGATTTTCCTTCCGCTTTGAGGGTGATTTGGATATGCGGATGAATACCGCAGCCATTCTCTCGGCCAAAGAGGTGATAAACAGCTATCCACACGAAACATTAACCCGGATATTTAGGGATTATGGCGAGGTGGACAAGCCGCATCGGGTGGCGGGATTGATAACTGCCGCAAGGGAGTCGGGCCCCATCAACACCGTGGAGGAGTTCATACGGGTGCTTGAGCCTCAGACTCCCAAAATGCAGGAGAATAAATTCTTGGCCAAAGTATTTCAGGCCATTAGAATCGAAGTGAATGGAGAGATGGATAGCCTGGCGCTGATGCTCGAGCAATCGGGTAAAATGTTACGTCCGGGCGGTTACTTGGCGGTAATTACCTACCATTCACTCGAGGATAGGCTTGTAAAAAACTATATGAAGACGGGGAATGTTGAGGGGGTTGCCGACAAAGATTTCTTTGGAAAGGTTACCAACCCATTTGTGCTGGTAACCCGCAAGCCCATTGAACCCTCGGAGGAGGAGAATAACCGGAACACTCGGGCGCGCAGTGCTCGATTACGGGTAGTTCAAAAAGTGTAAGGGATATGGTTGCGAAGGAAAAGCCAGTAGAATTTGAGAAGGACCCCGACGAGGAGCCCAAGAAAGGGTCAAAGAAGTCGAATCCGCTAAAGGGTTTAATGACCGGCAACATGCTGGCCAAAGAGCCATTTGTTAAGCAGATTCCCTACCTCGGATTCATTGTGCTGTTGACGGTATTATACATTGGTAACCGTTTTCGCACCGAGCGGATCGTTAGCGAGAGCGAAAAGTTGCGAAAAGAGGTGGTGAACCTTCGCTCCGAGAGTATAACAACGGCTGCTGAACTTATGAATATTAGCCGGCAAACGGAAGTGGCGCGCATGGTAAGGGATAATGGAATCGATTTGGAAGAATCGGTTAAACCACCTAGAACGATAAAGAAGTCGATTTGGTAATTATATGGCAGGTTCAATTAAATCGGATGTAGTTTGGAGAGTAGCAGCAGTCTACTTCTTCGTGTTAATGATGGGGATGCTCATCATTGGCAAGGCTATTTACATCCAGTTTGTTGAGGGACCAGGACTACGTGAGAAGGCACAGAATATTACATTCAGAGAACTTGCTATTGAGCCCAGCCGTGGCGATATCTTGGCCATGGATGGTAGGTTGCTCTCCACCTCGGTGCCATACTACGAGGTGCGGATAGACCTTCGCGCAGCTGGATTGACCAACGAAATTTTCTACGACAAGGTTGACTCCTTGGCCTATTGCCTTGCTCGGATGTTTGGCGATAGATCGGCCTATAGCTACCGCTCCTTTTTGGTGAATGGAAGGAAGCACGATAAGGGATCGCGCTACTTTATGATTCATCCTCGGCTGGTAAACTATATTGAATTAAAGCGGCTTATGACCTTTCCTATTCTTCGGTTACCGAAGAATGTAGGGGGATTTATGCCTGTTCAGGTCAATCGACGGATTCGAACCAACGACTACTTGGCGGCGCGAACCATTGGAGGCGTTAACGAAAGCGGTGTTGCGGTTGGTATTGAAGGCTCCTTCAACCATGAGTTAAAGGGAAAAGCTGGATTGGTATTGGCCCAGCGTATTGCAGGAAAGACTTGGATTCCCGTAAATAGCGATGAGGCAATCAGCCCTGAGGATGGGATTGATGTGGTTACTACGCTCGATATCGACCTTCAGGACGTAGCACAAAACGCATTGCGCAAGCAGCTTTCGGCACATAATGCCGAGCATGGCTCAGTAGTCCTTATGGAAGTGGAAACCGGTGAAATACGCGCCATTGCAAACCTTAAGCGTGACAGCGATGGAAGCTATTCCGAGGCATACAACTACGCTATTGCGGAAAGCACCGAACCCGGCTCTACATTCAAAATTGCCTCGTTGATTGCACTGCTCGAAGATGGATATGTGGATCTCGATGATTCCGTGGATACGGAAAATGGGCGGTTCCTTTACTTCGACAAGTGGATCGTTGATTCCCATGAGGGCGGGCTAGGAAAACTTTCGGTGCAGCAGGTGTTTGAACTTTCGTCGAATGTGGGCGTAGCCAAGCTCATGATTAAGCACTACAAGGGTAAGGAGACAAGCTTCATCGATAGGCTATATAGCATGAAGGTGAATGAGCCGCTCAACCTTCAGATAAAGGGTGAGGTTCCTCCCGAAATTAAGTATCCAGGCGATAAGTATTGGTCGGGTGTTTCGCTACCCATGATGTCTATAGGTTACGAAGTGAGGGTTACTCCCCTACAAACGCTCACCTTTTATAATGCAATTGCTAATGGTGGCAAAATGGTGAAGCCTTTATTCGTTAAGGAGTTACGTAAGCACGGCAGCACTATCCGGACATTTAGTACTGAGGTATTGACCTCAAGCATTTGTAATCGCTCCACGCTGCGTAAGGTGAGGCGTATTCTCGAAGGAGTGGTAACCGATGGCACGGCCAAGAATCTTAAAAACGATACCTACTCAATAGCCGGAAAAACAGGTACGGCTCAAATCGCACGGGGAAAGGGTGGTTATGGTTACGAGGGACAGAAGACCTATCAGGCTTCATTTGTAGGTTATTTTCCTGCCAACGATCCTAAGTATAGCTGCATTGTGGTGGTTAGTTCCCCAAGTAATGCGGTATACTACGGAAATGTGGTTTCGGGGCCAATCTTTAAGGAGATTGCCGATAAGGTTTATGCCAAGAGTCTGGAGTGGCACGAACCACTGAGCCGACCAAGCAAAGCAATTGATATGCCAGTTTCGCAGGGCGGTTATCGTGAAGACCTTCAAGAGGTATGTAACGATTTGGATATTCCCGTTTACGACGATGGGATTAACACCACATGGATCAGCACCCAAGGCAAGGGCGATTATGTGGAGTTCAAAAAGCGCACCATAATACAAAACTTAGTACCAAACGTAATGGATATGGGGTTAAAGGACGCTCTCTTTCTGCTCGAGAATGCAGGCATGCGGGTAAACTTCTCGGGACATGGGGCGGTTGTTGGTCAGTCGATACAGTCGGGAACAAGGGTAGTTAAAGGAAGTCAAATTCATATAACGCTTAGGTAATGGCAACAAAACTCAACGATATACTCAAGCAGGTAGCTGTGTTGGAGGTAAAGGGCCAAACATCGATCACTATAGAGGGGATTATCTTCGATTCGCGTAAGGCGGCCGAGGGTATGCTTTTCGTTGCTGTTAAGGGAACTCAGGCCGACGGCCACGCCTATATTGCCGATGTGGTAAAGAGGGGTGTAAAGGCTGTGGTTTGCGAAACGTTGCCGGAGCAGTTGGAATCGGAGGTTACCTATATTAAAGTTGCCGATACTACGGAGGCCCTTGGTCGCTTGGCCGATGCCTTTTACGAATTTCCTTCGAAGGAGCTTAAGCTGGTAGGGATTACCGGAACCAATGGTAAAACCACCACTGCAACACTGCTGTTTAATGCCGTGCGATCGATGGGCTACAAGGCAGGATTACTCTCCACCGTTGCCAACTATATTGAAGATAGAGTCTTGGATGCCACCCATACTACTCCCGATGCCGTTGAGTTAAATAAGCTGCTTAGGGAGATGGTAGATGAGGGATGTAGCTACTGCTTTATGGAGGTTAGTTCGCACGCTATTGTGCAGCGACGCATTGCCGGGTTGAAGTTTGCCGGTGCAGTATTCAGCAACATTACCCACGATCACCTCGACTACCATAAGACCTTCGATGAGTATATCAAGGCCAAGAAGTTGTTTTTCGACGACCTCGACGCGTCTGCGTTTGCTCTTACCAACACCGATGACCGCAACGGCAAGGTGATGGTTCAAAATACAAAGGCATCGGTACATTCCTATTCGCTTAAATCGGCCTCCGACTTTAAGTGTAAGATTATTGAGAACGATTTTGACGGCATGCAGCTGAAGATTGATGGCTTGGAAGTATGGACTCGCTTTATTGGGGAGTTTAATGCCTACAACCTATTGGCCGTGTATTCCACTGGCATTCTTTTGGGATTTGCTAAGGAGGAGATGCTCACTGTGCTTAGCGCGATGACTCCTGTCTCGGGACGATTTGAATACGTTAGATCGAAGCAGAAGATTACCGCTATTGTAGATTACGCACACACTCCCGATGCCTTGCTGAACGTGGTTTCCACAATCAACAAGATTCGCAAGCCGGAGCAGAAGTTCATTACGGTGGTAGGTGCTGGCGGAAACCGAGACAAAACCAAGCGTCCTGTGATGGCTCGTATTGCCGTAGAGAATAGCGACATGGTAATTCTCACTTCCGATAATCCAAGAAATGAGCGTGCTGAGGATATCCTTGACGATATGAAGGCGGGAATCCCCGAAGGCAGTGCTGCCAAGGTATTGGTGATTGTGGATAGGAAGGAAGCAATTAAGACTGCTTGTGCCATATCCCGTGCCAACGATATTATTCTGGTTGCCGGGAAAGGTCATGAGACCTACCAGGAAATCAACGGGGTGAAACATCACTTCGACGACAAAGAGGTTTTGAGAGAAGTATTTGAAAGTATTTAATCTGAGGATATGTTATACCATCTATTCAACTATCTACAGCAGTTCAATTTCCCGGGAGCACGGTTGTTTCACTACCTATCCTTCCGGTCGGCATTGGCTATTATTATCTCCTTGCTATTTACGCTGTTCTTTGGCAAGGTCATAATTCGCTACTTACAACGCTCTCAAATTGGAGAGGAAATTCGCGATTTGGGTCTGGAAGGGCAAATGCAGAAAAGGGGGACTCCTACCATGGGTGGTTTGATTATCCTTGCTGCCATTTTAATCCCAACCCTTCTGTTGGCCGATTTAACCAACGTATACATTTTGCTGCTTATTGCTACCACCATTTGGATGGGGGCTGTAGGTTTTGCCGACGATTATATAAAGGTATTCCGCAAGAATAAGGCGGGCTTATCGGGAAAGATGAAAATCCTTGGACAGGTGATCTTAGGCCTGATGGTAGGCTTAACGCTTTACATGAGCAACGATGTGGTGGTTCGCGAAAAGACCTCCATGACCACCCCCGGTTCCGAAGTGCAAGTGGTTTCCACCATGGATGCTACAGAGCAGCGCACTGTTTTCCTAGGCCCCGAAAAGAAAACAACCCAAACGACTATACCGTTTGTAAAAAACAACGAGTTCGATTACGCCGATATTCTCTTTTTTCTACCTCACGAAACAGCCGAAAAGTGGTCGTGGTTGGTGTTTGTGGCTGCCTGTATCTTTATTATTACTGCAGTTTCGAACGGAGCAAACCTCACCGATGGGCTGGATGGGTTGGCCACCGGGGTCTCGGCCATTATTGGTGTCACCTTGGGGATATTTGCCTACTTATCGGGTAACGTAATTTTTGCCGATTACCTTCACATAATGTATATCCCGCATTCGGGGGAATTGGTTGTGTTTGTTGCTGCATTAATTGGCGCAACGGTGGGATTTCTCTGGTATAACTCTTACCCCGCTCAAGTATTTATGGGCGATACGGGCAGTTTAGCCTTAGGCGGAATTATTGCTGTTTTCGCCATCATGGTGCGCAAGGAGTTGCTTATTCCAATATTGTGCGGCGTATTCTTTGTCGAAAGTATATCGGTAATGCTTCAGGTATCATATTTCAAGCATACTAAACGTAAATATGGAGAAGGGCGTAGGCTGTTTCTTATGTCTCCCTTGCATCACCACTATCAGAAGAAAGGTTATCCAGAACCAAAGATTGTTACGCGCTTCTGGATCATTGCCATTATGTTAGCTGTAGTTACCATTGTTACACTAAAGATTCGCTAACCATGAAGCTGGTTGTGTTAGGAGCAGGGGAGAGCGGAGCTGGTACCGCAGTGCTTGCAAAACTTAAGGGTTTTGAGGTTTTTGTTTCCGATTTTGGACCAATAAAAAAGGAATACAAAGATTTGCTGAACGCTCATGGAATTACTTGGGAGGAGCAACAGCATTCGCAAGAAATTATTCTTGCCGCCGACGAGGTGGTGAAGAGTCCCGGCATTCCTGATAAAGTTCCTATTGTTAAGGCTCTTAAAGCAAAACATATTCCTGTAATCTCTGAGATTGAGTTTGCTGGCAGGTATTGCAAGGCTACAACGATTTGTATTACTGGCAGTAACGGTAAGACTACAACTACAAGTCTAATATACCATATGCTGAAGTCGGCAGGACTCAACGTAGGCTTGGCTGGGAATATTGGTCAAAGCTTTGCTCTGCAGGTTGCGTTGGAGAATTATGATTACTACGTTATTGAACTCAGCAGCTTTCAACTCGATGGCATGTATGAGTTTAAGGCCGATATCGCAATTCTGATGAACATTACCCCCGATCATCTCGATCGGTATGAATATATCATGGAGAATTACTCCCGTTCGAAGTTTAGGGTGGTGCAGAATATGGGGAAGGGCGACTCCTTTCTATACTGTGCCGACGATCCCGAGACGTTGAAGTACTTACCCGAATATCAAAACGAAGCCGAATATCTGCCATTTTCCCTTAACGGGCCGGTAGAAAATGGAGCCTATAGTGATGGAACATCGTTGCATGTAAAATATAACAACTCTGAATTCAGTATGAATATTGAAGAGCTGGCATTAAAAGGTAAGCATAACGTTTACAACTCCATGGCTGCTGCTGTTGCCGGCCATGTTTTGCACCTTAGAAAAGAGTTTATTCGCGATAGTCTCGCCAACTTCCAAGGGGTAGAGCATCGCCTCGAGCCGGTGGTTAAGGTGCGAGGTATTACCTTTATTAACGATTCCAAGGCTACGAATATCAATTCGTCTTGGTATGCCCTCGAAAGTATGACCACACCAGTTGTGTGGATTGTTGGAGGTGTTGATAAGGGCAACGACTATAATGAACTGATGGAATTGGTGAAGCAAAAGGTGAGGGCAATCGTTTGCCTTGGTGTGGACAATGCCAAGATTCATGCTGCTTTTGATGGTGTTATCGCCACTATTGTCGATGCAAAGTCGGCCGAGGAGGCGGTGAAGCGGTCGTATGAACTTGCGGAAAAGGGCGATACTGTGCTCCTTTCGCCTGCTTGCGCTAGCTTCGATTTGTTTGAGAATTATGAAGACCGGGGCCTCCAGTTTAAGGAAGCTGCTCGGAAACTATAAATGCATTTGTTTTCCAACAGTTCCACTCCAATAGGTGAGGAAAAGTTGGGAGAGTTTATCAATGTAACTAATTGTTGAGTGAAAACAGCACTGCCAACATACTTTAAGGGCGACAGAATTATCTGGATGGTTGCCTTCTTGCTGATGATAGTATCACTGCTGGTTGTCTATTCGGCTACTGGTACGCTTGCTTATCGTTTCAAGGAGGGAAATACTACCTATTACTTTCTGAAGCAGCTGATGTTTTTGGGTGTAGGGTTCATGATTATGTATTTTGCTCACCTGATGCCTTATCGCCTTTTCTCCAAGTTTGGCAAAATACTTCTGTATGCTAGCATTCCGCTACTGTTGTTTACCTTGCTCTTTGGTGCAAATCTTAACCAAGCATCGCGGTGGCTGGTGATTCCTGGTTTGGGCTTTACTATTCAAACCTCCGACTTGGCAAAGCTTGCCCTAATAATCTTTGTCTCAAAGATGTTGGCGCAAAAGCAAGATCAAATAAAAGACTTTAAGGGAACTTTTCTTCCGCTCATTGCACATATTGGGATTGTTTGCCTGCTCATTTTGCCTGCAAACTTTTCGACTGCAGCCTTATTGGGGTTAGTCTGTATGCTACTTCTTTTCATTGGTCGCATCAGCATGAAGCATTTGGGTATGCTGGTGGGGATTGCAGTTGTAGCGTTTGGACTGTTTATTCTTATTGCCTCAAAAACCTCTCAAGGAGGTCGTATTGGTACTTGGCAGAGCCGTATCGAACGCTTTGTGGGTTCGAAGGATGGAGGTCCAGGATACCAAGTGGAGCAGGGAAAGATCGCTATTGCTACTGGCGGTATTTTTGGCAAGGGTCCTGGAAATAGCACACAGCGAAATTATTTACCTCACCCATACTCCGACTTTATTTATGCCATTATAATTGAAGAATATGGAATAGTAGGCGGCGTAATTGTATTATTCCTATATCTGTTTCTGCTCTTTAGGGCGGGCGTAATTGTCCGAAAAAGTAAGCGAACGTTCCCTGCCTTTTTAGCGGTAGGACTCACCTTAATGCTTGTATTTCAGGCATTGGTGAACATGGCTGTGGCGGTACACCTCTTTCCCGTTACAGGGCAGCCATTGCCAATGGTTAGTATGGGAGGTAGTTCTCTTCTCTTTACCAGCTTAGCTCTAGGGATTATATTGAGCGTGAGCCGTAGTATGGAAGAGGCCGAAAATGATAAAAAAATTGAAGAAGATGGGATTAAGGCTAATAGTTAGTGGTGGTGGTACTGGCGGGCATATCTTTCCTGCCATATCAATTGCTCAGGCAGTTAAAGCGGCTGTTCCTGATGCTGAAATCTTATTTGTTGGTGCCGAAGGTCGCATGGAAATGGAAAAGGTGCCTGCGGCTGGTTTCGATATCGTTGGTTTACCTGTTGTTGGTATCCAGCGGAGTTTTACCTTAAAGAATCTAGCAGTGCCCTTTAAATTATTGAAGAGTTTAAGGCAAGCTCGTCGGATTATTAAGGATTTCAATCCCGATGTGGTGGTCGGCGTGGGCGGTTATGCCAGCGGACCAACTTTGTATGCCGCCTCGGGTATGGGAATCCCTACACTGATTCAGGAACAAAATAGCTTTGCTGGGCTAACCAATAAGTTGCTTGCCCGCAGAGCGAAAAAGATATGTGTGGCTTACGAGGGTATGGAGAAGTTCTTTCCTAAGGAAAAGATAATGCTTACGGGGAATCCTGTGAGATCCGACTTGAGTAAACGAAAGATTAATGGCCTGCGCCGGGAAGCCCAAGAGTTCTTCAATCTCGATCCCTGTAAGCAAACGATTCTGGTGCTTGGGGGCAGTTTGGGTGCCAAAACCATAAATACTAGCATTTCTAAGAATCTGGACTTACTTGCGCATTCGAATGTTCAACTGATATGGCAAACGGGTAAGAGTTATATTTTCGATGCTCGACGCGTGCTAAGTAGTTACTCGGTTCCCAACGTTAAGGCTTTCGACTTTATATATAGTATGGATTTAGCCTATGCCGCTGCCGACTTGGTGGTTTCACGGGCAGGTGCAGGAACCATCTCCGAACTCTGTTTGGTTGGTAAACCTTGTATCTTGGTTCCTTCGCCCAACGTGGCCGAAGATCATCAAACTAAGAATGCGATGTCGCTTGTTTCGCGTGAAGCGGCAGTAATGGTGAATGATGATGAGGCAGTTCAGAAACTTGTGGCTGCAGCAATTGAGTTGGTTATGGACAACCAACATCTTAATGCCTTGGCCGAAAACGTTTATGGGCTCGCCCTTACCAATTCGGCCACAATTATTGCTAACGAAGTTATAAAATTAGCAACGGAAAAGAGATGAGTGTTACATCAGTAAGTCGAGTTTATCTCGTTGGAATTGGAGGAATTGGCATGAGCGCCCTTGCTCGCTTCTTTGCAAGCGATGGAAAGGCTGTGGCAGGTTACGACCGTACTCCTACCGAACTTACCGATGCGCTTCAATTGGAGGGTATGGCAATTCATTTTGAGGATTCTATTGCAAATATTCCCAGTGAGTTTAAGGCCCCTGCCGATACTCTTGTGATCTATACGCCAGCAATTCCAGCAGATAGTCCTGAACTGAATTGGTTTGTGGATAATGGATTTACAGTGCTTAAACGATCGGAGGTCTTGGGCGAACTTTCGAAAGGAAAGAATACTATTGCAGTTGCCGGAACGCATGGAAAAACCACCATTACTACCTTTGTCTCGCATCTTCTTACACATAGTGGTTTAGGGTGTGGTGCATTCTTGGGTGGAATATCTAAAAATTATGGAACAAATCTCCTAACTCCCAAGGGTAGCAATAACTTGGTAGTTGAGGCCGATGAGTATGATCGTTCGTTCCTAAAACTTTTCCCTAATCTCGCAGTAGTTACCTCTGTAGATGCCGATCATCTCGATATTTACGGAACTTACGACGCTATCGTCGAGGCTTTCTCACTTTTTGTGGGCCAGATAAAGCCAGGCGGAAGTGTAGTAATGAAGCAGGGAATAAATCTGAAGATCACGAACAGTCAAATAAAGGTATTCACCTACTCGCTCGATGAGGATGCTGATTTTCATATTGCTAACTTGCACGTAGAAAACGGTGTATCTATATTTACTTTAGTCACCCCTTTTGGATGTGTCGACAACGTAAACCTACACTTGCCGGGCAAAGTGAACCTTGAAAATGCTGTGGCTGCGGCTGCACTTGCATTGCTTGCAGGTATATCGCCGGAGGAATTACGGCTTGGGATTGGATCGTTCTTGGGTGTAAAAAGACGCTTCGATACGCGCTACAAAGGAACGGGGGTCGTTTTGGTTGACGACTACGCTCACCATCCGGTGGAACTCAAGGCAGCCATAAATGCCATGCGCGAAGCTTATCCGGGTAAACGGGTTACGGGAGTTTTTCAGCCGCACCTTTTCAGCCGGACTCGCGATTTTGCCGATGATTTTGCTGCAAGTTTAAGCTTGCTGGACGATCTCTACTTACTGGACATCTATCCTGCTCGTGAGTTGCCCATAATTGGGGTTACCTCTCAAATGTTGCTCGATAGGGTAACCATAAGTAGCAAGAAGTTGATTGGTAAAGAGGAGTTAATCGAAGAGTTGAAGCGAAAAGATAATTTAGAGGTATTAATTATGATGGGTGCTGGCGATATTGATAAGTTGGTAGCTCCATTACAAGCGATATTTGAGAAACGATAGGTACGATGAATAAGTTAAAGTGGAAGAGAATCAAGGTTATGTCCGGCTGGATTGCAATAATTTGCTATCTGGTAGTTGCTCTTTCGTTTTCCTCTACCAAGAAGGATGAGCTTAACTGCTCGGGTGTAAAAATATCTATCCGCGATAGCGTTACCAACCGGTTTGTTTCCTCTCGTGAGATTTATGCTAAACTAGTCAATATTGGAATAAAAATAACAGGGGAACCGCTCTGGAAAATTAATACCTATGAGATAGAGCAACGCTTAAGTGAGATGAAGACCGTAAGTAGCGTTGATGTATATGGAGGAAGCGATGGATTTGTAAGAATAATGGTTTCGCAACGTAAGCCAATAATCAGGGTAATTCCCACTTCGGGTGGTAGCTTTTATATCGATGAGGATGGATTCATCTTCCCCTGCTCCAACCATTATACTGCTCATGTTATGATTGTCACCGGGAACGTGAAATACCCTACCGGAGTAATGAATGTGAGCGAGATGATTCCAGCGGATAAGGATCAGTCGGTTCCGCTGTTAGTGATGATGTATCGTTTCGCCAAGTATGTGAATAATAACGATTTTTGGAATGCACAGATACAGCAACTGCTTGTTCGAGGAAATCACGATATTGAGTTTTACACCCGTGTGGGAGTTCATTCTATCCAGTTGGGTGGGTTTGAACACTACGAGAAAAAGCTCGATAAGCTCTATACCTTTTACCAAAAAGGGTTGCCTGCAGTAGGTTGGAATATGTACAAGACCATCAATTTGAAGTATAGTAACCAGATAGTTTGCACCAAAAGATAATAAATATAGCCATGGCACAGAAAAATGAATACGTAGCCGCAATCGACCTAGGAACTACCAAGGTTGTTGCATTAGTTGGAAAGAAAACCCGAGGTGGGAAGCTGCATATTCTCTCTCATAGCAAAACTCCCTCCAAGGGAATTAAGCGGGGAGTTGTATTGAACATTGATGAAACTGTTAAGGCAATTCAAGAAACCATTGAAGAGGTGCAATTGCAATCGGGAATAATTTTCGATGAAGTGTTCGTAGGTATTGCCGGTCAGCACATCAAGAGCTTGCGCAACCGTGGCTATATCAATCGCGATTCGGTTGATGACGAGATAGTGAAGGAGGACATTCAGGCCCTTATTCGCGATATGTATAAGATTCCGCTTGAGGCCGGGGAGGAGATTATCCATGTAATTCCCCAAAGCTTTATTGTTGACAATGAGGTGGGTGTGAAAAACCCCGTGGGCATGTCGGGTGGTAGGCTAGAGGCGAATTTTCACATCGTAATAGGTCAAGTGGCCTCGGCTAAGAATATAGAGAAATGTATTAACCGCGTAGGTTTAAAGGTGGAAGAGTTAATTCTTGAACCATTGGCTTCGTCCGCTGCCGTGCTAACTGAGGATGAAATGGAGGCCGGCGTTGCTCTTATCGATATTGGAGGTGGAACCACCGATTTGGCTGTTTACTACGATGGTGTAGTGCGTCACACTGCCGTTATTCCTTTTGGGGGGAACGTTATTACTACTGACATTAAGGAGGGTTGTTCCATACTGCAAAGGCAAGCTGAGGCACTTAAAGTGCAATATGGTTCTGCTCTTGGCGATCTTGCCCCTGAGGATAAGATTGTTTCTATCCCCGGCATTAGCGGACGTGAGCCTAAGGAGATCTCATTCAAGAAGCTAGCAAACATCATCCAAAGTAGGATGGAAGAGATTATTGATGCGGTTGCCTTTGAAATTGAAAGTAGCGGTGTGGCCGATAAGCTTAGTGCTGGTATTGTCGTTACAGGAGGCGGTTCGCTGTTGCGTCACCTTCCGCAGCTAATCAATTTTAAAACTGGCATGGATGTTCGTATTGGGCAGCCCAACGAGCACCTTTCGGCCGATTCGGGTGAAGAGATAAACCATCCGCTTTACTCTACCGCAGTAGGATTGGTTCTAAAAGGTTTTGAATACTACCTGGAACATCCTCGATATATTCAGGATGACGAACCTGAGGTAGTGGTGGAACGCAAGACCGTGTCAGCACCTCAGGCGGTGAAGAGTGCACCTGCGCAATCATTTGAGGAGGAAGAACCTAGGAAAATGGCAAGTCGCAAGAGTGGTTTGTTTGATAGTGTAAAGAAGAAGTTTACCGAGATTTTTGAGGAGAATGACTCCGAAATGTAGTTGAAAACTGTAAAAAACTAAAAAATATAACCATGGCTGAGGATTTAATGAACTTCGACCTTGCCGCCGCCGGTCCATCAATCATTAAAGTTATTGGTGTTGGGGGCGGTGGCAGCAATGCAGTGAACCATATGTTCAGGCAAGGAATCAAGGATGTAGACTTTGTTGTGTGCAACACCGATTCACAAGCCTTGGCAAATAGCCCTGTTCCCATAAAGATCCAACTGGGCGAGAGCCTAACGCAGGGGCTTGGTGCTGGCAATAAGCCCGATGTGGGTAAGCAAGCTGCCATTGAGAACTTAGAGAATATTGTGAAAGTTCTTTCACGACATACCAAGATGGTGTTTATTACCGCGGGAATGGGTGGCGGAACCGGAACTGGTGCAGCGCCTATCATTGCCAAAGCGGCAAAGGAGATGGGAATACTTACCGTTGCCATTGTTACCATACCTTTTAAGTTTGAGGGGCTTCGCCGCATAAATCAGGCGCTTGAAGGCATTGCAGAAATCGAGCAACACGTGGACTCACTGCTCATTATCAATAATGAGAAGATCCGCGAGATATATGGCGACTTAGCCGTATCAGCTGCCTTTTCCAAGGCCGATGATGTGCTTACTGTTGGAGCCAAGGGAATTGCCGAAATTATTACCGTAAACGGTTACATCAACGTTGACTTTGCCGATGTACAAACGATCATGACCAATAGCGGTGTTTCCATTATGGGTTCGGGACGGTCGTCGGGCGAGGGTAGGGCCATTAGGGCTATTGAAGCCGCACTCGCTTCACCTTTGCTCAACAACAATGATATCTCGGGAGCTAAGAATATCCTGCTGAATATAACCTCTGGAAACAAGGAGGTTACTATGGATGAGATTAGCCAAATAACGGAATACATACATAGTTCTTCCACCACCGAAATCGACCTGATTTGGGGAAATGGAATTGACCCGAACCTCAACGATGAGATTAATGTAACCATAATCGCAACTGGATTCGAAAGTACCAGCATCCCCGAACTTTATGCACGGAAACCTAGGCGTGTTGATGTGGTTAATTTGAATCATGAAGACGACTCTATCTCGGAGCCGGTTGTTGGCACTACCGTCACCTTTGGGAAAAGCAGTATTCGCCAGACATCTATCGATTTTGGCCAAGAATCGGAAGATTTGGGTTTTGTGGTAAAGCAGGCTAAGCGCGATTCGGGGACTAATACACCTCAAATGAAACCTGCAGCAAAGAACAGTGGTGGGCCTATTCATAAGTCCGATTTGTCGATTGAACAAGCCGAGCAGGTTCCTGCGTTTCAGCGAAAGAATGTACAATTGGAAGATAAGATATATTCAAAATCGCAGGAGGTTTCCCGTTTCACCCTTTCCGACGACGACGATATGCCTTTGAAGCCATTGAACTCTTACCTGCACGATAATGTTGATTAAGTAGAAGGTTATTCTAAGCGCAACTGGAAGTTTTAACTGTTCTTTCAAACTATGTTGAATTGTTACGAGAACTTTCTTATCGAACTAATAAATATTTTGAGATGACGTTAGAAGAAAAGATTAATCAAGCAATAAAAGAGGCCATGCTGGCAAGAGCAAAGGAGCGGCTAGAGGCATTGCGGTCGGTAAAGAGCGGTATTATCTTGCTAAAAACAGACAAGGGGCCATCCCACGAGGTTACTGTCGATGAGGAGTTGAAGATGCTTCAAAAACAGGTAAAACAGCGTAAGGAATCGGCAGAGATATATACCCAGCAAAACCGTCCTGAACTCGCCGAAAAAGAACTTGCCGAGGCGAAGATAATCGAGGAGTTCCTGCCTGCACAAATGTCGGCAGAGGAGTTGGAGTCCAAGATTAAGGCTATTATTGCTCAAGTTGGTGCGCAATCGGCCAAGGATATGGGTAAGGTGATGGGGGTTGCCTCTAAGGAACTTACGGGTAAAGCGGAAGGAAGGGCTATTTCTGATATGGTAAAGAGACTGCTTGCCTAGTTCGTTGTGCAATATAGATAAAAAAAAGAGGGGCAATCGCCCCTCTTTTTTTTTGCAATTACTCTTATCTAGAAGAATTTCGATCTATTATCCTTAATCTTTGCAGCATCCTCAAGTGCTTGCACAGCGGCGCGAGGGGCAAAGTTGCCATACATATCCATCAACCTCTTTTGGTTATCGATTGCGTTAAGGGACGAATCTTTTGCAACGGTCTTCACCTGGAAAAGGTAAACCGCGTTTGTGCCAATTACTGGTTTAGAGATTGCGTCTTTAGGGGTTACGGAAGAGGCCGCGATTAACTGTGGCTCAATACCCGCACCTGGAACAACATACGATGAGAAACTGATGTTATCAGCCTCCATTTGGGATAAGCCCATCTTTGAGGCAATTGTCTCAATGGAATTTGCCCCATTAGCAGCGTCGGTCATTTGCTTTGCGAGGATTTCTCCCTTTTTCTCCTTCTTAACGATGAATTCAATATCGTTTTTAACTGTTTCGAAAGGAGCAGGACCATCTTCTCTAACGCCGGTGAGGGCTGCAATTACAAATTGGTCGCCAAGTTCGAAAACGGTAGAGATATCACCCTTTTCAGCACCAAATGCCCAACGAACGATCTCTCTTGGACGCTCTAGACCTGCAATGGTTTTATCTCCCTCTTTTAGGTTATTCGCTATGCGTTTCTTCTGGGAGTTTTTTGCATCGTTTGATGCCTTCTCAAATTTATCGAACGTATTGTATTCTGCAACAAATTTGCTGGCATCAGTGTAAATAGATTGGTAGGTTTGGTTGCTTGGAACAACATCAACCTCTACGGTTGCCAGTTGCACTTTCTTCACATCGGCACCCTTATCCAAAATCTGTATAATATGAACTCCAAATTGGGTTTCCACGGTTACGATTTCATTCTTACTTCCATTGAAACAAGCATCGTTGAAAGGTTGTACCATCATACCTTCACGGAACCATCCAAGATCACCGCCTTGTTGAGCACTACCTTGATCGCCAGAGAATTGTTTGGCAAGTTCAGCAAAGTTACCGCCCTTACGTACAAGGTTTGCAACGCTGTCGGCTAATGCCTTGGTGGCTTCTAGTGTTTGTTTTGGAGCAATGAGAATATGACGTGCCTTTACAGAGTCGGGCGACATTTTAGTGTTAGATATCCGATAAAGCTTATAAACATTATTTTCGAAGATTGGGCCAAGCATATCTGCTTTGGTCGCGCTGAACGCGAAGTTTCCAACCGCCTCTGTGAGTTCTGCCTTTTTGAAGAAGGTGCTTTCAACGTTCTTTTTCGAGTTTAGTTGAGCATACTGCTTCGCATCTTCGGCTACCTTAAATTCAGGAGCAAGCTTGTTGATAAGATCTTCGGCCTTGGTGAAATCCTCTTTTGATGGGAGAATAGGGAATACCATATAATCGATATCCCTTGAAGCCACTTGGTCAAAGTTCTTTTCGTGATCGTTGTAGTAATTTTTTAATTCCTTATCAGTAACGGTCACGCTAGTGTCGGTAATGGAATTAAATGCTTTTCCAATGTAGGAGAAGGAAACCTTCGTTGCCATTGCATCGGTAGCTTCTTTTGCTTGGAATTTGGTAATGTAGAGGCCCTTTCCAATAAGGGTTTCGTATTTTTCTCTGAGTTTTCCTTTGACAATCTCCTGCTCGAGGCTTAACCAAGACTGGCGTGCTTCAGGATTATTGTCAATGTTTTTCAAGAAATTAATAACCGCATTACGATCAAACTGACCGGTTTGTGGGTTTGTGAAATACTCCCGAATTAACGGAGCTGGATTGTTGCCCTGAACGAGATCGAAGAGTTCGTCTGTTGAAACAGAAACGCCCACTTTGTCAATTTCCTTTTCAATGGTGTTTTTATCCACAAATGTTCTCCAGGCATATTCCCTAATTTGCTCCATCTGAGCTTCAGGAATTGATGCCTGCTTATTATTCGCCTTCTGATTCTCCTCAATCTTGCTTACAACTGCCAAGTATTCCGGGTAAGGAATGCTTTCGCCGGCGATTTCTCCCACAATATTTTTGGATTGCGAGAAAAGAGTCGAGCCAGAATTAAGCATATCGCTTAGAATAAAGGCAACCAAAGAGAGTCCAATAACTGTGGCAATAAGCACTCCACCTTTGTTCCTGAGTTTTTGTAATGTAGCCATTTAGCTTATAATTTTATGATTTACTTTTTCCTTTAAGAGGTTACGAATATAGCAATTTTCATTTTTGCCTTTTCATTTATTTTAAAAAAAAGGTAAAATGGGCAATATATTATTATTTTGAAGGGTAAATGGACCTGTGGTTCGGTTTTTATACGAGAACTGTTAGGTGAATTAGATCCACTCTGATGCCTGACATCTTTAGGATCTTCACCCGCATGCCATCGAATATGAGTATCTCTCCTTGGGCAGGAATACTTTTGTTTTGGAAGAATATATATCCTGCAATAGTTTCGTAATCGTCCGATTCCGGAATTTCAAGGTGGTAAATCTGATTAAGGTAATCGACTTCGAGGCGTCCAGAGAAAACAAATTCATTAGGATTGAGCTGTTTCTCAACGGAATCGTCGGAGTCGTGCTCGTCCTCTATTTCACCAAATATCTCTTCCATTAGATCTTCGAGAGTAACCATTCCGGCCGTCCCACCAAATTCATCGACAACCACAGCAAGGTTTTTGTGCGATTTAATTAGGTTTGAGAGCAACTTATGAGCGGGCATGGTTTCGGGAACAAAATCAATGGGCTTAATCATCTTGTCCAACGATGCTGGTTTGTGAAACAGATCTTTGGAGTTTATGTATCCAATAATATCATCTTTGGACTCTCTAAAAATCAACAAGCGGGAGAAGTTAGTTTGGATAAATAGTTGGAGCACTTCGTCCATTCCTGTTCCCACTTCAATGCCTTCAATTTGGGTTCGAGTTACCATGCAATCGCGTACCCTTAAGTCTTGAAAATTGAGCGCGTTCTTGAATATAATCATATCGTGAACGTGACCTGTTTCCTCCTCTTTTTGAGAGGGGGACTCATTTACTAGATCCGTTAAATCGATCTTGTCGAAGAGGGTTTTATGTTTGTTGTCCTCTATTTTCACCCGAAATACTACCCGAAGAATAAGATATGAAAGAGTGCTTGCCAGTTTTGATATGGGATAAAAAATAATGTAGAACAGGGTAATGGGAAAGGCCAGAATGGAGAGTATGCTGTTTGGGTTAATTCGGAATAGGGCCTTGGGCAGAAACTCTGCGGTAAAGAGGATGATAAGCGTAGAGAGAAGTGTCTTAATGCCGAGCACTGCTGCTTCGGTGGCGAAGTAGGGCTGAAGAAAGGGATCGAGCATTGATGCCATGGCAATACCATAAACCACAAGGGCAATGTTGTTCCCCACGAGCATGGTTGAAATGAATTGCCCCGGATGGCGAGCAAAAAGTTCAATTACCTTTGCACTATATCCACCTTTCTTTCTGTCAAGCTCAAGTTTTAGTCGATTTGCAGAGAGGAAGGCAATTTCAACTCCCGAAAAGAAGGCACTTAAAAGTATGGAAACAAGGATAATTGTTAGTTGGCTACCCATAGTTGGTGAGCGGTTATTTTGCCATTTTTTTTAGCATTGTTCTTCTAAACTGAAACATAGCTAAGGAGATTACACCAAGAATAAAGAACATATAGCTAACGCTAAAACCTGCTACTATAGTTTGATAAATCCCAATACCAAAGCAGCATATGGCCATAATTAACCATACGGCAACGATAATTCTTCCAAGTTGTTTATTCATCATTCAAATTGATATCGCCAGAGAAATTAAAGATAGAATAGTTTTTAAACCTTTCGTCCGATTCGAATCGTTTTCCTTGCTGAACGGTTCCGTCGCCACGTATTACTTTGCAGAAATCATTGGAGTAAACTTTTTTCTCTCCCTCATTCCAATAGAGTCGTTCGGTATGGAGTACGTCACCTTTTTCATTTTTCCCAACTACATCGTTTCGGGCTTCCCATAACTTTTTTGTTTCGTAGCGGATGGCATACTTGCAGGTTAGCGAGGAGGTGGGTTTATGTGCTTGATCGTAAAATGTTATCTCAATGCCTTTTGGGAAAATAGTTTTTGGCTCCTCTGCGTTTTCGAATCGCTGTAGTTCTGGCGCTGTCATTTTCACCATAACCTTACCATTTTCAGTATAGATGGTGGTAATGTTTTTCCCTATCTGAGTGGCTTTGTTTTCGTTAGTGGCTAACGATTTTATAACCTCTAGATCATTTGAACAGGCGAAAATAAAGGTAGCAGCTCCCAAAAGAGCTGCTACTTTAAGTAAACGAATTATGTTTTTCACTTCAGATGTTAGTTATTACCTTACGTAGGTTGTCTCGTTAATCCAGCAACCAATCGTAACTGCTTGTCCATTGGTAAGTCCTTGGAAGAAAATCTCCTCTTTCTTTGGGAAATATTGACTGTAGGTAGCAATTGATTTGTTTGCATCTTCGGCAAGGCTAGGATCAATCTGCTTGGCTTTGGTGTATTTATCTACAGCTAGCCAGAAGATTGTTTGCTTAGCAAAGTCGGTATCGCCGCAGTTTCTTACACTAGCATAGATATTGCCCAAGACCATGTAAGCCATACCATTTGTGCCATCGCTTTCAATAGCATTATAGGCGGCAGCTTTTGCCGCAGGCTTGTCGTTCAATCCGTGATTGTAAAGGTTGCTAAGAACAAGATAGTACTTGGATTTTTCGGTAGCGTTGGCTTGCTTGTTTATGGCTTCCTTATAATATGTAACTGCTTTCTCGTTATCGCCTTTGGCTTCAAACATCCTAGCGATATTGAAAGCTGCCTCGGCGGAGGGTTCTTTTTTATAGATGTTTTCGCTCACATCGATAAAGAGTTGATCCTTGCAGTTAGCATTACTTAATAGGCTAGAAATTTTCTTGGTCTGATCCAGGTTCTCTGGGTTTGCCTTAAATTTAGGTCCAAATATTGCCACAAGGTTCTCGCAGGTAGCAACACCACTTGTTGCAAAGATAAATTCTACACTTTCCTTTGCGTTTTGGATACCCTTATCCTCGGGCTTTGCAGCAATTTGTGCATCAAGATATTCGGCACTCTGTACGTACATATTCAGCATCTGCTCGGCAGTTACAATCTTCTGATCGTATAGTTGCTTGGCAATTTGATAGCGAGTTCCAATAACTTGCTCTTCCGATTTGCCCTTCAAAAGGTCAATGGATTCGTTGAACATTGCGTAGGCTGTAACTAGGCTATCTGGAGCGTATTTTACGAAGTCAAGCGCTTTTCGACCAAGAACATAACCTTTTCTGCCAAAGAACTCAATTCGCTTATCGTAAACCCTCATAAGGGTATCGAGATAGTGTGCCTTAGTTACTTGATCTGTTTCATTTTCAATCAGACTCTTGAAAATTTTCGCACCATTGATGTAGGTGTTTTGGCTTGCCATAGGACAGTTAGTAAATACCTTTGCCCAAGGTCTTTTTGCATCCTTAAAGTTGTCTTGCTTAAACAGTTCACCATAGAGCGATAGGTTTTTAAGGCATTCGATGCGTTTTACGCTATCGGTGCCGTATTTTAGATCTTTCGGATCCTTGATGTTGGATTGTGCAAATGCTAGGGCAGGTAGAATAAGTGCCACCAGCAAAATAGATATTAGTTTATTCGTCTTCATCGTAATGTTATTTGGCGGTTAAATATTTTTCTAATTAAACTTTGGTTTAAAGAACCAGAAGTCGTAAAAAATCAAACTTACCGAAAACAGTGTATAGTTTTCTTTGATCAGATTATTTGTTTTTGAACCTCGTTGACCCGTTTCAACTGATAAATTCAGCGATGACTTTGTGTTTTTAAACGGAAGTCCAGCGCCAAAGGTTATTCCATAATCGTTAATTTGTGTGTTATTGATCTTGGCAATCGGTGATGTGTAGTAAGCACCTGCTCTATAGCTAATGTGTTTTAAGTAACTTTTTAGGTCGAAACGGCTGGGTGTATACTCCACACCAACTCTAAAAGAGGCAGAATGGTTAAAGTTGCCGCTGAAGGTTGGTAGGCTTGCATTGCTCCAATCTTGGTATATCACGTCCATCCCGGCATTTAACTTATCCTTCTGGTTGTAGGTAACTCCCATACTTAGGGTCGATGGCAAGGTAATTTTGGGATGATTTTTGGAATATGATACTGTATCGTATCGTCCACTCTTTTCTGCTCTGGTGTATAATTCCTGAAGTAGCGTAGTTTTTCGCTCAGGCTCATAGGTAATTCCAAAAACCATTGATTTGTCGTCATCTAAATTCTTAATTACCTGTGCTCCGAGTTTTATATTAACGTGGGATATGCTCAACTTGTTTTCAGATATCATGTCGAGATATAGCGCTTGTGTAGGATAAATGATGCTGCTGGTGCGCGTAATGTTGCCGAAATAGTAATTCATGGTTGCGCCCAAGTGCAGGTATGGAAGAACCTTGAAGCCAGCAGCAATGAACATCTTAGATATTCCGCCTTCGCCTTCGTTTATGTAGTTTATGTTTCCAATGGTGCTAAGTTTGACCGGATCCATTTCTCTGTTGAACATTTTATAACCAACATTGGAATAGGGCAATACTCCCATTGAGGCAGCGCACCACTTTGTTACAGGGAAACTAAAAGCAAAGTGCTGTATGTTGAAACTGCTGTTGGACGCATTACCTTCAGAAGAACTGAGGTTTTGGGCGTAGCCTCCAAATCCAAAATCGAGCATAAATGAGAGCGAATCTTGCTCAGTTAATGCCGCTGGATTTTCAAAGTTTATTGAACTCGAACTTCTAATACCGGTATTTATACCTCCCATGGCCCTACTCCGTGTAAATCCTTTTGGTCCTGGATCACCTAGCCCAAATATGGAGTATGGAGAAAAAGTGTTGGTGCTGCTATTTTGCGGGAAGGCTGCTTGGCAAACCACCAGAAAAAAAACTGCAAAAGCAATAAATCTATTTGTTTTCAGCATTCTTATTATATTCAAGTATCGAGTTTAAACCTTCAATTACAATATTAAAGTTTACAAAGATGGCATTTTTAAGATTTTGTGCAAAATTGTTTGCATCCCCTCCGGTCAAAATTACTGTTAAATTAGGATAAATTGTCATAAATTTCTCAATTATGCCATCTATCTCGGCTGTAATGCCGTGAAATGTGCCAGCTTGGATTGCCTCGATTGTATTCGTTCCAAATAGTGGACTTCGAAAATTTGCCTCCACCAGAGGCAGTTTTGAAGTAAATGCATTCAACGCTTTAAGGCGTATATTAATTCCTGGTGATATATTGCCACCAAGGTATACACCATTGCTGTTTATCAAATCGTAGGTTATTGCTGTTCCAATATCGATTACCAGAACGTTGCTGTGTGGAAAATTATTGTTGGCACCAACTGCGGCGGCTAGCCGATCGAGTCCCAGCGTTTCCGGCGTTTGATAATTGTTTATTATAGGTATGAGTGTTTTGTGGGTGAGTATTAAAGGCTTTTGCGGTAAGAAGTTTATGATTTCCTTTACTATGGGTGCTTCAATATCTATTACCGAGCCAATAATAATACCCTTGTAAGCCTCATGGTGATGTGTGAATTGCGCAAGTCTCTCCAGCTGGTCGTAGTTGAATGCCTCCAATGCCACAATTCCGTATCTGTTCACCTTTGCAACCTTTGCTCGGGTGTTTCCTAGATCCAATATCAGGTTCATTTTAGCCAAGGGTTTTGTGCGGTGGCTTGTTGGTTTATTTTCTTTGGTGCGACTGATTCGAGCATCCGGTTTGTTAGCTCAAGGGCGTCGCCTACATTGACCACTTTTTGGACTACTACGGTTAACTTGTTCGTACTCTCTTTCATTTTGAAACGTTTGGAGTTGCTCTGGTAGTAGGCCATGCTATTCGCAAAAGTAGAGCTGGTATAAAAAGGTGATATCTGATTACCAATATAGTTGGCAAGCATAATTCCTCCTTTTAGAGTAATCTTTTCGAAACCCAGCTTCATGGCATTCCACCGGAGGCGCACAACATTTAATAGTTCCGAAACTTGACGTGGTGGTAATCCAAATCGGTCGTTGAGCATAATTTCAAACTTCCGAATTCCCTCTTCATCAGTAATATTGTCTAGTTCTCGATACAGTTTAATTTTCTCGGTTGTGCTACCTATATAGTTATCAGGCAGTATAATATCCATGTCTGTCTCTATGTGGCAGTCTTGAACGTAGTTGTTGGTTCCCTCTTCTTCTTTTTTCTCGAATTCCTCTTTAAACAAGTCCTTAAACTCTTCCTCTTTCATCTCTTGGATGGCTTCGGTTAGAATTTTGTGGTAGGTTTCGAATCCGACCTCCGCTATAAACCCGCTTTGTTCTCCACCCAATAGATTTCCTGCTCCGCGAATCTCGAGGTCTTGCATCGCAATGTTGAAACCGCTGCCCAAATCGGAGAACTCCTCTATGGCACGCAACCGGCGTCTTGCTTCGTTCGTAAGGGTTGCAGGCGGTGGTGCAAGCAAGTAGCAGAATGCTTTTCGGTTAGTTCTGCCCACACGACCTCTTAACTGGTGCAAATCGCTAAGTCCGTGCATGTGAGCGTTGTTTATAATAATAGTGTTGGCATTGGGAATATCCAGACCGGCCTCGATAATGGTAGTTGCTACCAAAACATCGTATTCGCCTTCAATGAAGTCCATCATCGTTTTCTCAAGCGTTGGGCCGTCCATCTGACCATGCCCCACAATGGTCCTTGCTGTTGGACACACCTTCTTTATATAGTTCTCTATTTCCAGAATATTCGAAACCCGATTATGAACAAAGAACACCTGACCACCTCTGTCCAGCTCATAGTTTATGGCATCGCGAATAATATTCTCGTTAAAGACATGGAGTTCCGTGGCAATGGGGTAACGATTTGGTGGGGGAGTAGCAATAATCGACAAATCGCGTGCGCCCATTAGCGAAAATTGAAGTGTTCTGGGAATTGGAGTAGCCGTAAGTGTTAGCGTATCTACATTCTCTTTGATTTTGCGGAGCTTCTCTTTGGCACTTACACCAAACTTTTGCTCTTCATCAATTATAAGTAATCCGAGATCTTTAAACTTGATCTCTTTGCTAAGTAGCCTATGGGTGCCAATAAGTATGTCAATTTTCCCTTCGGCCAGCATACTCAGGGTCTCCTTTTGCTCCTTTGCTCCTTTGAATCGACTCACATAATCGATAGTGCAGGGGAAGTTTGCCAACCTGTTTTTAAATGTTTTGAAGTGCTGAAGTGCAAGAATTGTTGTAGGTACGAGAATCGCCACCTGCTTGCTATCGGCCACGGCCTTGAAGGCCGCCCTAATGGCTATTTCGGTCTTTCCAAATCCCACATCGCCACATACAAGGCGATCCATGGGGATTGGGAGTTCCATGTCGTCCTTTACAGCTTGGGTCGATTTGGTTTGATCGGGTGTATCTTCATAAATAAAAGAGGCCTCCAATTCCTGTTGCATGTAGGTGTCGGGCGAGAAGGTGAATCCTTTTTGCTCTCTCCGTTTGGCGTAAAGAATTATTAGGTCTTTGGCAATATCTTTTACCTTTTTCTTGGTGGCTTGTTTTAACTTTTGCCAAGCGCCACTCCCTAGTTTATTAACTTTCGGTGGTTCACCATCTTTGCCTCTAAACTTGGATATTCGGTGAAGGTTATGAATACTGATAAGCAGTACATCATTATCCTTGTATACCAGTCGAATTGCTTCTTGGATTCGCCCATTTTCGTTGGTGCGCACTAGACCGACAAATGTACCAACGCCGTGATCAATATGTACCACGTAATCGCCTGGTTGGAGAGTATTGAGTTCCTGTATGGTTAATGCTTCGCTGCGATTATACTCGCCACGAATTTTGTAGCGATGGTATCGTTCAAAAAGTTGATGATCGGTATAGCATGCAAGTTTTAGATCCTTGTCGATAAAACCTTCATGAAGGTTCACTTTTTTAAAGGAGAGGGAAACTTCTTGCTTTGCAGTTTTTGAAATTATCTCTTTTAACCGGTTGGTTTGGTTTTCGTTGTCGGAGAGAATAATTGTTTGATAACCGGCAAGTGTCGATTCTTCAATATTTTTTGTGAGTAGGTCGAAATTCTTTGCAAACGACGGCTGAGGAGTCATATTAAAATCAAGCGCAAATACATCGGGGTAGAGTGGGTGCTGCCCAAATTCAATGCTGTGGCCAGCCTCTAACGATGCTTTTAACTCTCGCTCTTTAATGAGTACGTTATCCTTATGCTTCCACCCCGGATTTTCATCTTGAGCCTCGCGACTTTGCTCGGTGAGTTCGTAAAGTTGCTTTATCCGTTCCAGAAATAGAGCACCATCCTTTATCCAAAAAACGGTTTTGCTTCCTGTATGGTTCAAAAGCGAAACCATCTTTTCCCCTTTCAGTTCGGCAGTTACGTGAGGGACAATCGTGATTTTTGTTACCTTTTGGTTCGACAGTTGAGTTTCTATATCAAATTCGCGAATCGACTCCACTTCATCGCCAAAGAAATCGATGCGGTAGGGCTTGTTGTTCGAAAACGAAAATACATCCACGATTCCGCCCCTTACCGAGTATTGACCCGGTTCAAAAACAAAATCAACGCGCAGGAATCCATACTCTTGAATTACTTCTACCGCAAAAGAGAGGGAAATCTTTTCACCGGCAGACAGAACCATGGTATTCTTGTCCATCTGCACTTGGTCGGGGATTTTCTCTACCAACGCTTCAGGGTAGGAGACAATCACGAGCCGTGAAGACTTCCCTTTTTGCTTTTGCAGAAGGTTGATTTGGCTTACTACTTTGGTTCGTTGGATAATTCCCGAAGGGTCGGGATTCCCAAATTGGATAGACCGCTTATAAGATGAGGGAAAGAAAAGAACTTCATCTTCTTCCAGAAGGGGAACCATATCATTATAAAAGTAGGCTGCCTCATCCCTGTCGGCAAGTAAAAACAAGTGAATTCCTTCGGTAATTGAAAGCGCTGCTGCTAAAGCAATGGAAGACCCTGCAGTGTTTTTGAGCAATATCCTTGGATTATTGGATTTTATATGCTCCGCCAGCGCTCTAACTGCTGAATTACGTTCGAAAAGTAATAAAAAGTCGCTCTGCGACATGTTGGTTTATTTAAAATGAGAGGCAGCCAACCAATGGCCACCTCGAAATTAATGGAATAGTGGGTCGCTAGTTCAACTTGATAGGCTCTTGTTCTTTTATAAACGCCTCTGCCTTTTCCACCATGTGCAGCGAGCCTGTAATAATCGATACCCGCTGGTGCAGGGAATGGGGTTTTATTTCCATAATGCGATGACTACCAGTGCTTGCTTTGCCACCAGCTTGCTCTGCAAGGAAAGCAATTGGGTTGCATTCGTATAGAAGTCGAAGTTTTCCCTCTGGATTTTTTTCAGTATGGGGATATAAGAAAATCCCTCCCTTCAACAGGTTTCTGTGAAAGTCGGATACCAAAGAGCCAATATACCGAGCCGAGTAGGGTCGATGGGTTGGTTTATCGATGTCTTTGCAATAGGCTACATACTTTTTAATTCCTTCGGGAAATTCGTGGGCATTTCCTTCGTTGATAGAGTATATTGTCCCGTCCTCAGGGGTCTTGATGTCGTGATGGCTTAGGCAAAACTCTCCTATGGATGGATCGAGTGTAAAACCAAATACTCCGCGACCAGTGGTGTAAACAAGCATGGTGGACGAACCATAGATAATGTATCCTGCTGCAACTTGCTTTGTTCCAGGCTGGAGGAAATCGTCAAGAACGGCTCTTTCGCCTCGAGGGCTTATGCGTCGGTAAATCGAAAATATTGTTCCTATGGAAACGTTCACATCAATATTTGAGGAGCCATCGAGAGGGTCCATGCAGAATATGTAATTTCCATCGCGCGATAGGTCGTCATCAAAGGTAATGATCTCTTGATTTTCTTCGGAAGCAATACCGCAACATTCACCGCTGGAGCGAAGGGCTGCAATAAACTGATCGTTAGCAAAAACATCCAATTTCTTTTGATCTTCACCCTGAACATTCACTTCGCCTGCTTCACCAATAATGTCGACAAGACCTGCTTTATTGACTTTCTTGTTGACCATTTTGGCCGCAACCATAACGTGGTAGAGTAACCGCGTTAGTTCGCCTTTGGCATAAGGGAATTCCGCTTGACTCTCAATTAAGAACGTGGTTAGCGTTATTACTTTATATCCTTTCATTTGGGAATGCGAGTATTATAGGGTTAGGTTGCAATAGTCACAATTTGAGCGATAACGGAGAAGACCAATTAGTAAGCCAATGGGCTTCAATTGGAGAGGGCGATCTTGTTGCAGATTTGCCCGTGTCACCAGTAATAGGTGAAATATGTCGACTGAAACTGTACCTATAAAATGGCAAAACATCAGTAAATGCGTGTCTCATGGCTGGATGGGCTGGATTCATTACGCCCGTTAAAGGTAACTATTTTGTGGCTTTAATGAAAAGAAATCAGAATTTATTGCAACTTTATGGTGGTTTTTTACTCACTCATATTTCATTATATCTGTTAGTTACGATATTTAAAGTTGGTTTTGATGTTACTTGACATCCTAAATTGAGTTGGTCTAATGCAATGCACACGCAGTATAGTTGCAGAGCATGATGCTGGTAATCATCAATGTAAGTGTTGTCTGGTTTTCAGAGCAATTATGACCTGTTACAAAATTTGGGAAGTGCAGTAGTTTCTTGATTTAGGAGGATTATTTAGGATAGGTTGTTTTAATTTGGAAAAATATTTGAGATGAAGGTTTATAAATTTGGTGGGGCATCCATAAAGTCCTCCGCGGGGATTCGAAATGTAAAAGCAATTCTTGGGTTGTGTCAGGAGCCATTGGTCATTGTGGTTTCAGCGTTGGGGAAAACTACCAATGCTCTTGAAATTCTTCTGAATATGTATTTTGAGAATGATCCTGCCGTGGAATCGCAACTCGCTAAAATTGAGAGGGAGCATTGTTCTCTATTAGAAGAGTTAGTTGGACCGGGAATGGATACTGAGATATTGTCACCGTTGTTTGCCGAAGTGCGACAACATATATCGGGGCGTTTGAAGGGATCCTATGATTTTTGCTACGACCAGCTGGTTTCGTATGGCGAACTCCTCTCAACTAAAATTGTATATGCATACCTTATTAAAGAGGGCGTGAATATTACATGGCTTGATGCACGGAAGTTGATTTCAACCGATAGCAACTTTCGCGAAGCAGGGGTAAATCTAGAGGAGACAGCACTCCGTGTTCACAGTGCATTAGAAGGGAAACAGGGTAGTTTTCTGATTCAAGGCTTTCTGGGTGGAAACATTGACGGCTATGCTACCACCTTGGGGAGGGAGGGGTCCGATTATTCTGCCGCGGTGTTGGCCAACGTTATTAATGCCGAGTCGGTTACAATATGGAAAGATGTCTCCGGTATCCTGAATGCCGACCCCAAGGAGTTCAAGAATGCAGTGCACCTTCCGGGGGTTTCCTATCAAGAGGCTGTAGAGCTATCGTTTTTTGGAGCACAAATTATTCACCCCAAAACGATTAAACCATTACAAAACAAGGGTATCACTTTGTTTGTTAAGCCGTTTCAGCAACCGAATGCAGCAGGGACAATTATTAATGCAGAGGCTACCTCTGGATCGGTACCAGTATATGTAATTAAGCACAATCAGGTGCTTATTTCCATACGTCCCAAAGATTTTTCGTTTGTGCTCGAAGAGACTTTAAGCGAAGTATTCCCAATCCTATCGAAGAATCGAGTTAAGATAAATATGGTTCAGAGTTCAGCCATAACCATATCTATATGTGTGGATGGGGTAAAGCGCTATATCCAACCTGCAATGGAGGAACTTAAAACCAAGTTTAATGTACTTTACAACGAGAATCTAGAGCTATTTACTATAAGGAACTATAGAGTCGATGAAGTCGAAAAGATTACTTCAGGTCGCAAGGTATATATGCTTCAGAAGACTCGTCGCACTTTAAGGATTCTTGTGGACGAGGGCTCCTTTGATGGAATGGAACTTTAACGGTTAAAGGTTAGGGCTATTGCAGCCGTACTATCACGCTCAACTAATGCTCCATTTTTATATACCAGTTTACCATTCACAAAAGTGTGAGTGACCTTATTCGAGAAACGGATTCCTTCAAAGGGCGACCACCCACAAGGATATAGAATATTCTCCTTCGAAACGATCCAAGGGGCGTTGGGGTCAATTACGGTTAGGTCGGCAAAATATCCTTTTCTGATAAAGCCTCGATTACTCACTTGAAAGGCAATGGCAGGGTTATGGCACATTTTATCCACGACTTGCTCTATCGTGAAGTAGCCTTGTTTGGAGAGTTCCATCATCGCCACCAGTGAGTGCTGCACTAATGGGCCTCCTGAAGGTGCTTGGAAGTATCCTTGATTCTTTTCTTCTAAGGTATGTGGGGCGTGGTCAGTTGCTACTACATCAAGTTTCCCTGCAAGTAGTCCTTCCAGCAAGGCCAGCCTATCTTTTTCCAACTTAATGGCAGGATTCCATTTTATCCGAGAGCCATATTTCGAATAGTCGGTGTTGTTAAACCATAGGTGATGTACACATACCTCTGCCGTTATTTTCTTTTCGGAAAGATTCCCTTTGCTGAATAGAGCAAGTTCGTCGGCGGTGGATAGGTGGAGTACGTGTAATCGTGTGCCATACTTGTGCGCTAGCGAAACAGCTTTATCCGAGGAGCGGAGGCAAGCCTCATGCGATCGGATGAGGTGGTGGTAGTCAAAGGAGATGCCTTCTCCAAACTTCTCCTTGTAAAGCCTTGTGTTGTTTACAATAATCGACTCCTCTTCGCAGTGTGTTGCTACCAGAATTGGCGATTCGGCAAATATTCGGCTTAAACTTTTTGTATCGTCTACCAGCATATTTCCGGTGGACGATCCCATGAATACTTTTACGCCACAAACATGCTTGGGGTCGAGTTTCCCAATTAAGGCGGTGTTGTTGTTGGTTGCGCCAAAGTAAAAGGAGTAGTTCACCACAGAATCAATCGCTGCAATTTCGAATTTCTTCCTTAGTTCATCGAGGTTTGTGGTGGGCGGTTTTGTATTAGGCATCTCCATGAAGCTGGTTACTCCTCCTGCTGCAGCTGCATGGGCACCATTCTTTATGGTATCCTTGTGGGTCATGCCCGGTTCCCTGAAGTGAACTTGATCGTCGATTACCCCGGGGATAAGAATCTTACCCTCGAGGTTTATCTCTTCATGTTTATCGTTCCGAGTATGGTCTCCGCTTGGTGTAATTTCGGCAATCTTATCTCCTATAATAAGGATGTCGAGTTTTTCTGCTTTGCCTTCGTTTACAACTAAGGCATTCTTTAGCCAAACGGTTCCCATAATATGTGGTTTTTTAGTTTGAGGAAAGCGGTTTGTAAGTTCTAAACCAGCTCCCTACCTTCATTTTTATAACACCCCAGAATGCTTCGTTGAAAATGCCACCACTCATTTTTGAGGCACCAACCTTCCTGTCGGTAAAAATAATTGGTACCTCTTCAATCTTGAAGCCCAATTTCCAAGCGGTAAACTTCATCTCAACTTGAAAGGCATATCCCTTCATTTTGATATTATCGAGGTCGATAGCCCGAAGAACCTTGAGAGTATAGCATTTAAACCCTGCAGTAGTGTCTCTTATGCTCATTCCTGTTACGATTCTAACGTAGGCTGAAGCGTAGTATGACATTAGAACACGGCTCATAGGCCAGTTTACCACATTTACACCAGTCTTATACCTCGAACCAATCGACATGTCGGCTCCGTTTTTGCAAGCCTCATAAAGTTTAATTAAATCGTCGGGATTGTGCGAGAAATCAGCATCCATCTCGAAGATATACTCGTAATTGTGGGCTATGGCCCACTTGAAGCCTGCAATGTAGGCTGTGCCTAACCCCAACTTCCCAGCTCTTTCGACCATGTGCAGTCGTTCAGGGAACTCCTGTTGCAGTGCCCTTATTACTTGGGATGTACCGTCTGGCGAACCATCATCTATTATAAGGATATGGAAATCTCCAATAAGCGAAAATACTTTTCTGATTATGTTTTCAGCATTTTCTATTTCATTGTAAGTGGGAATAATAACGAGTTTATCAAGCATTGCAATTATGTTTAAGTGTATTTTCTAAGTTGTAACTCTCTTAATATATAGGGTGCGAATTTAGCATTTAATGCAAAGATACATTAGCAACGGCAACAATTATCAATTGTAGCGTTTTTTTTCGTTAAAAGGTTTTGACAGTCAGTCCTTTGTTTTTATTGTGAAAATTCTTCGAAGTTTTCTACTCAAAACATTTGGAAATAAAGGTTGCTCACTCTATCTTTGCACCCGCTAAACAAGAAAAACAGGTTCTCTAAAATAGTCGCAAAACACCAATTCGCTCTTGCGAATTGCTCCAAAAAAAATAAATCGAATAAATCGAGAAAATATTTTGGAGGTTTCAAAAAAAGACGTAGTTTTGCACCCGCTTCACCAAAATCGACAAGCGATTAGGCGAAGTCAATTGAGATGAAAGTTCTTTGAATGGTTGGGAAATTACAGTTTTGTTGAACAACAAAACAGTTAAGATAGTGACAATTTAATTGTCAAGACAGCAGTAGCGTAAAGAACAAATAATACAACAGGAAAACTTTTTACTATGAAGAGTTTGATCCTGGCTCAGGATGAACGCTAGCGGCAGGCCTAACACATGCAAGTCGAGGGGCAGCGAGGGTAGCAATACCTGTCGGCGACCGGCGCACGGGTGAGTAACGCGTATGCAACCTGCCCCCGTCTGGGGAATAGCCCGTCGAAAGGCGGATTAACGCCCCATAGTTCTCCCCTCCGGCATCGGAAGGGAGGTAAAGGTTACGGACGGGGATGGGCATGCGTGCCATTAGCTTGTTGGCGGGGTAACGGCCCACCAAGGCTACGATGGCTAGGGGAGCTGAGAGG